>CAZDFZ010000094.1:0-6096 GCA_964504855.1 uncultured Aliarcobacter sp. | reverse complement strand
AAATTATAATTTATAAATTGATTATTTTTTATTATATCATCAATAAAGTTTTATAATTCTTTTGAAATATAATTTGGGTACAATAAAGATATAATATTAATAAATGAGAAGATTTTATGAGTGATAGATTACATGAAATAATTGGAGAAATAGGTGTTTTACATAGCCAATTTTTGGAAAATGGAAAAATTAAAGATTCAAAAGAAGTTTTAGAAGAGTTAGAAAAATATGAGAAAGATATTCAAAAACACTATTTGAATTTATTATTACAATATTATTTTCAAAAAAATGATTTAAAAAATTTAAAAAATTTGCTTTTAATTGGAGCAAAATTTGATATTAGATTTGAAGATGTAAAAGAGGCTTTTTTAAATATAAAATCAGAAGATGAAAACGTAATAGAATTTTTAGAAGAATCAGTAATTTTTATAAAAGAGAAAGTTAATGAAAATGATTTAAAAGAGATATATGATTACTATATTTCAAATCAACAATTACAACTATTTTTAAATAATACAGTGGAATTAATTAAGAAAAATAGATATGTTTGTGTTTATTGTTTTAATAATCCAAATACTTTATATGGAAAGTTCTTTTTAAATGAACATTTATTAATTTCGCTAAAGAGAGATTTACCATATTTATTTAAATAAATATGGTAAAGATACTAGATAAAATTTCCTAATTCATCGCCTAAATATTCATCAATTTTTTTGATGAAATCATCAAAAGATTTTGAACCATTTTTATTAAAAATCACAATCTCTTCTCCAAAATCATCTTGAATAAAATGCTCTTCTTTTAAAATTTGTTTATATAGTTTTTGCAAATCATCTTCACTTTCATCTTTGTTGAATAAAAACCAGTTTGCAGTTGATTCTTCAATTCTAATAAGTCCATAAGTTTTTGTATCATCAACATAATCTTGAATAGTTCCATTTTCAAATCTTGCACCTACAACTAAATCATTTTCATTTAGGATCATTTCCATATTTTTGCCTTTAAAATTATTGTTTGGATTATAATTAAACCAAAGTTAGCCCAAGATTAGTTTTTATAAATTATTAGATACAATTCCAAAAATTTCAAAAGGAAATATTATAAAAAAATTTAAAAAAGTGCATATAGAAATCACAAATATTTGTAATTTAAAATGTACATTTTGTCCTCCAAAAACACTGCCAAATGCTATTATGAATCTTGAAACTTTTGATAATTTAAATAATCAATTAAAACCATATACAAAAGAGTTAGCATATCATATAGTTGGAGATCCACTTGTATTAACAAATCTAAATGAGTATTTGAACATAAGTTTAAAACACGATTTAAAAGTAAATATCACAACAACTGCAAATAATATAAATAAAAAACATTATGAAGCTTTGTTAAATCCCACAATCAAACAAATAAATTTTTCAATCAACTCTTATAATGCAAATTCACATAAAAAATCACTTGATGAGTATTTAAATCCAATTCTTGATTTTGTAAAGTTTGCTCAAAGTAAAAAACATGAATACTTTATAAACTTTAGAATTTGGAATTTAGATGAAGAAAAAAGTGCAAAAGAGTTCAATAAAAAAGTATTTGACAAAATAAATGAAGTTTTTTCTTCAAATATAGATATAGAATTAGTATATAAACAAAGACCAAAAAATCTAAGAATAGATAGAAAAATATTTTTTAATTTTGATGAATATTTTTCTTGGCCAAGTTTAGAAAATGATATAGTTTCAAAAATAGGTTTTTGTTATGGATTGGATTCTCATTTTGGAGTTTTAGTAAATGGAGATGTAGTTCCTTGTTGTTTGGATCAAAATGCTTGTGTAAAACTTGGAAATATTAATGATTCAAATCTGGATAAAATATTAAATTCAAAAAGAGTTTTAGATATTCAAAAAGGTTTTAGAAAAAATATTTTAGTAGAAGAACTTTGCCAAAAGTGCCAATACAGAACAAGATTTGATAAAAAAGGTTTATAAAAATGAATGAAATAGAGATAATGTTAAAAAGTGTAAAAGATTTTTTCTCAAGTTCAATGCTAAAAATTGCCCTAATACCAGTGGTTATTACTATGTTTATTTTATATATACTTTTTTTTACAGCTGCTGATTTTGGAATAAGTGCTTTACATGAGGTTGCAAATGCTTCACAAAATGGTCAAGAAGTTATTATCTCACAAGATGCACCCTTTTATTTTATTTGGATGACATATTTAATAGTTTTTTTATTTAAATATTCATTTTTATCTTGGATAGCTGGTTTTTTACTTTATATGTTAGGGACAGTATTGGTTTTACAAGCGTCAATTATTTTATCTTTGATAATAATTGGATTTTTAACACCAATGATTTTGAATAATCTACATAAAAAATATTATTCACACTTAAAACTACAAGGATATGGTAATTTATTTTCATCTTTGTGGATATTATTAAAAAGCTTTTTAATAATGATAATTTTATTTTTAACGTTTATTCCAATATATTTTATACCAATTTTAAATGTTATAGCTTTTTCTTTTCCTTTGTACTATTTTTTCCATAAACTATTAAATTTTGATATTTCATCTACTATTTTGACAAAAGATCAGTTTAAAATAATTTATGAAAAAGAGGCAAATGGATTTAGATTAAGAACGCTATTTTTGTATTTTATTTCAATGATTCCATTTGCAACTTTGTTTGCAGCGGTATATTTTGTAATTTATTTGGGACATATATACTTTATAAAACTTGATGAATTAGAAAAAGATTAGAATTTTCTACTCTTTTACTACTTTATATCCAATTCCTTGTATATTTGTTAAAAATTTTTCAGGTAGTTTTTTTCTTAGATTTTTTATAAATAATCTCATTGCATTAAGTGACATAACAGAGTCTTCATCCCAAACAGAATTTTCTAATTCTTCATAGGTAATGATACGATTTTTTGTAATAAGTAATTTTAAAAAAATTGCTTCTTTTTTTGTAAGTGTGAATATTTCATGACCATTTGATACAGTAGATTTACTAGCATCAAAAATCCAATTAGTAATTAAATTATAAATCTTTTCATCATATGATTTTACAAAAGATTCTAAAGCATCCATTAGTTTATCATTGGTAATAGGTTTAATAATATATTTTATAAGATATAGTTCTGTAGCTTCAAGTAAATAGTTTAAATCAGTGTATGCTGAGGTTATTATTGCTCTAGTTTTAGAGTCGGTTTCTCTAATTTTTTTTAATAAATCAATTCCATTTTCGTTTCCCATTTTTATGTCAGTTATTATTAAATCAGGTTTGTATTTTAAATATTTAGAATAAGCATCTTTTGTATTATTACTTGTAATTACTTCTTTAAAAAGATGAGTTAATATTTCTTCAATATTATTTCTTATCCCATCTTCATCTTCAACATAAAGAATTGAAAAAGCGGTAAGTTTATTTATAAAATCTTTTTGCATATTTATAAAAATCCTTATTAGAAAACTTATGTTATCATAGCCAAATAATGCTAATTAAGGGTTTATTTTGAATTTTGCTATGGAAAAAAATTTATCAAAAGTGATAATTCTTACTTTTATTGTAATTATGTCTTCAATGATATTTGCAATATCTTATTTTTATGTTAACAATACCTACGATAATTTTGATAGTGAAATGGATAAGTTTGTTCAAGAATATTATTCTATAAAAAAGAAAACTTTAAAAAAAGAGATTAATACCGTTCTTGATATATTAGATTATAACTCTACTAAATCAGATTTAAGTAAAGAAGATTTGAAGAATTATGCAATAGGCTTATTAAATAACATAACATTTGAAGAAAATAAAAGTAACTATTTTTTCGTATATGAAATAAAAGATATTAATGGTGGAGATAATTTTGCAAAATTAATAGTAAATCCCAATAGACCAGATTTGGTTGGAGAATTAATATCTACAAATTATGAAGATATAGATGGTAAAAAATTTAGAGAAATATTTTTAACTGATATAAGAAAAACAAGTGAATCATTTACTGAATATGCTTACAAAAAACCCGATTCAAATGAAGTAAAACATAAGCTTTCATATTTTAAATATTATGAAAAATTAAATTGGATAATTGCTGTTGGTATTTATACTGATGATGTTGAAAATGAAATTGCGATAAAAAGAAAAGATTTACAAAAAAGAATTAAAGATCAAGTCGTACAAAATGTCGTATTATTTTTGATGTTTTTATCTATTGCAATTTTAGTTTCAATTGTAATTTCTCAAAAAATTGATGATATTTTGAAAAAATATGAAAATAAAGTTAGACTTAATTCAAAAGAGCTAGAAGAATTGAATCAATCCTTGGAAAATAAAGTAAAAGAAGAAATTGAAAAAAATAGAGAAAAAGAACAGTTATTAGTACAAAAATCAAAATTTATAGCTTTAGGAGAGATGATAAGTAATATAGCTCATCAATGGAGACAACCTTTATCTGAGTTATCATCAATTTTGATGTTTATTAAATTCAAATATGATATTAATTCTTTAGATAAAGAAACAATGAATAAAAAATCAAAAGAAGCAGATAGAGTTTTAGAATATATGTCTCATACTATTGATGATTTTAGAAATTTTTTTATGCCCAAAAAAGAGAAAGAAGAATTCTTTTTAATAAATTCTATTGAAATGGTGATGGGAATAATCTCTAGTACTTTGTTAAATTACAATATAAAAATTGAAATATCAGTAGATGAGAACATTAAAATAAAAACTTTTTTAAATGAATATAAACAGGTTTTGCTTAATATAATTGGAAATGCTAAAGATGTTTTAATAGAGAAAAATATTGAAAATCCATTAATAAAAATTATCGCAATAGAAGATGATAAATCAGTAGTATTATTTATCGAAGATAATGGAGGAGGGATTTTAGTAGAACCTAAATCTAAAATATTTGAACCTTATTTTACAACGAAAGAAGATAGTAATGGAACAGGTTTGGGACTTTACATGTCAAAAATTATTGTTGATAAAAATATGAAAGGGAAGTTAAAAGTTAAAAATACGAAGCAAGGAGCGAAATTTTCAATTTCAATTCCAAAAAATAGTTTATGAAAGAGGTAAAAAATGAATTTACGTAATAAATTTATTGCTCATAGAGGGTTACATGATAGTAAAATTATTCCTGAGAACTCACTTTTAGCTTTTAAAAATGCTGTGGATAAAAATTATGCAATAGAGTTTGATGTAACAATTTCAAAAGATAATCAAGCAATAATTTTTCATGACGATGATTTATTTAGATTATGTAATAAAAAAGAAAAAATAGAAGAGCTAGAGTATAAAGTTTTAAAGCAACTTAAACTTTATGATACAAATGAGCATATTCCATTATTTAGTGAAATGTTAGAAATTGTAGATGCAAAAATACCACTAATTATAGAAATAAAAAAACATCAAAATATTGGAATATTAGAAAATATTATTGTTGAATATTTGAAAAATTATAAAGGAGAATATTATATTTGTTCATTTGAAAAAGATATTTTATTTTGGTTTAAAAATAATACTAAAAATATAAATATAGGTTTGATTTTTGAATTTGAATCAAAAAAATTTTTCAAATATAGTAAAATACTTTTTTTATATAAATACTATAAAACTAAACCAAATTTTGTCTCTTTAGACTATCATTTGTACGAAAATTCTTCCATATATAATTTTTGCAAAAAAAAGAATTTGCCGGTTATTTTTTGGACTATTTCCTCAAAAGAGTTGAGTGAAAAATTATTTGATAAAGCTGCTGGATTAATTTTTGAAAAAATAATTCCATAAAATAGTGCTACATAAAAAATTCCATATTTCAGCCATTTAACCATATTTTAAACAATTTTATAGTAAATTATCGGACTTTACTAAGGAATATAAAAGATTAATATAAAGGAAAATGATGGGGTGCAATTTAGACTTACTAACTTCTTTTAAAGATAACTGTGGGTTTGGTTTAGTAGCTGATATGAAAAACCGACCAAGTCATAAAAATTTAGAAGATGCAATAACTTCACTCGAAAGAATGATGCATAGAGGAGCTGTAGCAGCTGATGGTAAAACTGGAGATGGTTCAGGTTTA
>CAZDFZ010000093.1:4111-6115 GCA_964504855.1 uncultured Aliarcobacter sp. | reverse complement strand
TCTTTTCCCATTCCTATTGTTTGACTTCCTTGACCTGGAAAAATAAAAGCAACTTTTTTCATTATAAGTACCTCTTGTTATAAAGTTTAAATGATTAAAACCATTTTTTAAAGTTAAAATTCATAACCCTAAAAAATAGTTTTGCCCAAATGTAAAAATACACTCGGGCAAAATTTATGTTTTTTTAATCTAAAGAAAGATTTAGTGACAACCACATCCACCATGTGAATGTCCATGGTTATGACCATGATCGTGACCAGTTCCACAAGAACCACCACCGTGAGAGTGACCTCCGCCACCACAACAACCACCACCCATAGCAGCCATACCACCTACAACACCTGTTTGAATCTCTTCTTCAGTTGCATCTCTTAAAGATAAAATAGCAACAGAGAACATTAATGTTCTTCCAGCCATTGGATGATTGTAATCAATTGTTACTTCAGCATCTGTAAATGATTTAACAACCACTTGTACAGTTTCACCATGCTCACCTGTACCATATAAAGACATACCTTCAACTAATTCAATACCAGCAAATTGTTCTTTTGGTAAAACTTGAACAGCTTCTTCATTATACTCACCATAAGCATCAATTGCTTGAACTAAAACATCTGCTTCTTCATTAGCTGACATTTCAATAAGTTTAGACTCAAGTCCTGGAATAATTTGACCTTTTCCAGAAATAAATTCTAATGGAGCTTGACCTACATTTGAATCTAAATGCTCACCTGTATTAGCGTCTTTTAATGTATATTCAATACCTATAACTTTATTTGACATTTTTTTTCCTTAAAAATAATTATTTTAATTTAGACAGATTTTTCTTAGCTGTGCTTGCTTCTTCTGAAGAAGGATAAAGTTCAATTAAAGTACCATAAAAACTTTTAGCATTTTCTTTATCTTTTATGTTTTCAAATGAAATAGCACTGTGCAATAATAATGTTGGCATATAAGCTGCTTTATCATTTAATATAGCAGATTTTTTATAATAACTTATTGCAACGTCATATTTTTTTCTCATATACCAATTTTGTGCCAAATAAAAATTAACTTCAGCTGGTTTATAATTAGCCTCAAGTAATTTTTCATATTTTGGAGTCGAAGCAGCATAATTTTTTGAATCAAAATCATTTTTTGCTTCTTTTAAAAATGCAGATTTTTCTTCAGGCGTAGTTAATTTTTTCGATGAAACATCAGGAACTGAAGCATTTGACGAAATATCAATTCCTGCAGAATTTGAATCTAATTTAGTTTTAGGATTAACTTGAGAAGTTTTAATTCCCATAGCCTTTTTTACAGCTTCAAATTCTTCTCTTGTAACAAACTGTTGCATATTTTTTTCAAGTTCATTTGAAGAAACATATTCTGAATTAATTTTATTAACTAAAGTAGATAGTTTAGTTATAGCAGATTTTAATTCCGCTAATTGCGGTTCGTTAGATTGAGAAGAAGAATTAGAATAACTTTTAGAACCTAAATCTGAAGACGCACCAACTCTTTGCATTAAATCATCAACTTTTCTAGAAGTTGTATTTAGTTTTGCAGAATCACCTTCATATGTAGATTCTAAGCCTTCTAATCTTGTTTTAATTGTGTCTAATAAAGAATTAATATCATTAACTTTAGAGTTAAGACTATTAATATTCGCTTGATTCTTAAGAATATGTTTCTCTGAAGAATTCAATCCATTAGAACCCGAATCACCAGATTCATAAACCGAAACCTCTTGGGCTACGGCAAATGAACCTATAATTAAAAAAGATAGAAGATACTTAGTCATCAGAATTATTTACTTAAATCGTGTTCAACTCTTCTGTTTTTTGCCCAACAATCTTTAGTTTTTTCAGTACATACTGGAGAACTTTCACCTAAAGAAACTAAAGCAATGTTAGCTGTAACACCATTAGATACTAATACATCTTTAACAGAGTTAGCTCTTTTTAAACCTAAAGCGTAGTTATACTCATCTGATCCCCACTCATCTGTGTTACCAGATACAGT
>CAZDFZ010000093.1:0-4011 GCA_964504855.1 uncultured Aliarcobacter sp. | reverse complement strand
CTAAAGCGTAGTTATACTCATCTGATCCCCACTCATCTGTGTTACCAGATACAGTAACAGTTGCGTCACCTTTTAATGCAGCTAATTTAGAAGCATTTGAAACTGCTTTATCTTTGTTATCAGCAGTTAAGTTATATTTGTCAAATCCAAAATAGATATGCTCAATTAAAACTCTTTGACCATTGATCATAAACCAGTTACCGTTAGCAGCTTTTTCTAAAGAAGAGAAATTGCTTCCAGAAAGACCTTTGTTTGATGAGCTATCAGCTGAAGAAGCACCATTGTCTGTATTTAAATCAGCATTTTTTTCACTACAACCTGTAGAGAATAACATTGCTGCAACTAATAAAGAATAAACACCTAATTTTTTCATATTTTTTTCCTTGAAATAAAATTTGGTGTAATAATACAAAACTTAAACTTAATTATTGTTTATAAAAATATAATTAAAAGATAAAATCTTATTTTTGATGAATAAATTAAAGAAAATAAATAGTTTAAAAAAAATGCCAAAGAGTTTAACAACTCTTTGGCATTACTAAAAATAGAACAGAATTTAGATTACCAATCAATAGATTGAATTCTTTTACCTTTTAAAGGGAATAAAAATGATTTACTGTATTCTAATCTAATAATCCCTACAGAACTTACTCCTCCAAAAGTTTTAATAAATAATACAGTATCTCCATCTTGAGAGAATTTTGGAAATTGATTTACACCACTAGATGTTAATCTTTTTAAACTATCAGTTTTTGTAGAAATTAAATATAAATTAAAACTTTTTTCTCCCATTTCATTTGAAGAATCTTTACTACTATATACAATATTATTACCAAATGCTGTTGCCGAAGAATTATTATTACTATGATATACTAATCTTTCAACAGAACTTGAATTAATACCTTGTGCAAAAATATTAGGATTTCCTAATCTATCAGAAACAAATACTATTCTTGAATCATTTTCTATAAATTGACCACCAACATCAATACCAGGGAATTTAGTAATTTGTGTTTGTCTCTTTGAGTTTACATCATATAAGAAAATATCTGGCTGACCCATTGGTGATTCAGTAATTAAAATCTTTGAGCCATCTGAATTTACATCCGAACAAGCTAACATACCATCTGATTCAATGATTGTTTCTTTACTTCTTGTATAAATATTTAATTTAACTAATGTTGGTTTTTTATAATTATATGTAGTATAGTATATAGACTTTTGCTCTTTATCTGCCCATTTAGGAAAAATATTTAATCCACCACTAACTACAGTTTTTTTGTATGTTAATGTATAATCACCAATCATAATATCAGATGCACCTGATTCAGCATATGTTGAAAAAACAACAAATTTTTCCATCCAATCAATTGGAGGAGCTTTAAAAAAGGCATTTGTTGATATTGCGGCTTTATGTGCTAAGAAAACATATCTATCTTCTTGAGTAGTTGTAAAATTCTTTTCTAAAATTAATGTTCTTGAGTTAATATCATATAATTTAGTCATCAATGTATATGAACCCGCTTCTTTTTTAGCAGATAAATTTAAATATAAATTTATACCTTGATTTGATAAGCCAATAATATCAGGCATATTCTCATATGAAGTTACACTGTTAACTGTTCCAACTTCAAAATGACCACTTACAGATAAATCATCTGCTAAACTCTTTTTAATTTTGTTTAGAGTTTCAACTTCTGGACTATCTGTCGCAACAGAAACTAACATTTTTGGTAAAGCATTAGTTTTTTTAACTACTTCTAAATTTGCATCAACTTGTGCAAAAACAGAACTTAAAACTAATGATAACAATAATAATACTTTATACATATATTTATCCTTCTGATTTAAAATCAACATTAATTCTTATGTCTTTATCCTTTGTCGGCTTAGGATAAGGAACATTTCTTTGTTCTTCTAAAAAAGTTTTTAAAGATGAATCAAATGCTCCATCTCCTGAACTAGTAACAATTCTATAATCAAATCTACCATTTAAGTCAATCATAATTAAAACAACTGCTTTTAAACCTGTACCAATAGGATTCCAAACGGATAATAATTCATGAACTTTTGAAAAATATTCATCAGTTTCTTGACCTTTATTAGCATTTGTACTTTTTACATTAGTTGCAGTTTTCTCATCCTCAAGCAATTTATCAATTTTAATATTATTAGATCTTTTTTCTTTTTCAAATTTTGATTTGAATCTTTTTGGATCAATTGATTTTTCAACATTATTAACTTCTTCTTTAGCAACTGTTTTAGCAGTTTCTTTTACATTAGCAAATAAAGATTTTAAATCAGGTTTCTTTTCATTAGATGCTGATGCAACTTTTTCTTCTACTTTAGGCTCTTCTTCTATCTTTTTTTCTGTTTTCTTTTCAACCATTTTCTTTTCAGCTTTTTCAGTAATCATATCAAGTTCTATAGTAGTTGAAGTAGACTTGATATCATAAGTTTTAGGTACTGGGCTAAAAAGATATGCTAATAATAAAGAACATATAAAAGCATAAAATAAAAATGCTATTATACCTGATAATATAAATGAAAAATTATTTTGCATTAATTATCCATCTGTAACTAATGCAACTTTGAAGAAACCAGCTTCTTTTACCGATTTCAAAACAAACATAATATCATCATACTTCAACTCTTTATCAGCTCTTATATGTATTGGAGTATTTTGGTCTTTTCCATGTGAAAATAAAAGAAAACTATCAGGGAAATTTGCTATTTCCACTTTATTTTTATTAAGTGTAACTATTCTATCTTTAGTAATAATAATATCAATTTTTTGAACATCTTGTGCTTGTTGTGATTTACTTCCTGTAGGAAGATTTATTTGTTCTTCAAATTCTATTACAGGAGCTGTAACCATTAATATTGCCAGTAAAACTAGCATAATATCAACTAAGGGTGTAATATTTAATTCTGGTTTATCATTAAAATCATACAATTTATTAACCCTTAGCAATTAAAATTTGAGCTTGTGCCTTAAGATAAATATTTAATTCATATATTTTTCTTGAAAGTATTTGATGAAAAGTATAAGCAAATATGGCAACAAAAATACCACATGCAGTTGCAACTAACGCTTCACTAATCGCTGGAGCAATAATAGAAAAAGCAACTTTTGATTGATTTGCAAACTTTGCAAATGATTCTAATATACCTATAACTGTTCCAAAAAGACCAATAAAAGGTGATGTAGAAGAGATTATTGCTAACCAAGAAATACCTGAACTTGCATCTTTAATAATATTAATTTCACAAGCATGTAATAGCTCTTTTGAGCTAATGTTATTTGTACATTTATTCAATGCAGACAATGACGAAAATCTAGCTTCTCTTGAAGTCAACCCTTCCAATGATTTCATCTCATTTTTAATAAGTGATGTCACTGCAGTGTATCTATACAAAAAAATCCAAACTGTAACGATTAGGTAAATTGACAATAGTGCTAAAACTATATAAGTTATAGCACCACTATTTGCCAAATAATTTAGTATTGTAGTTATCATGAGCTTTTATGCGAATGAATTAATTTTTGCTTCAACTGAAGCAACAGAAATATTAGAATCTTTAACAGATTTTACTAACTCCATTGCTGCTTCAATATTTTTAGCAATTTCAGAGTCTTTTCCTGAAGTTAATGCAATAGCACCATCTGCTAAAACATCAACTGATCTTTCATCTACTTTTACATGTCCCCAATTAATAGCAACTGCTTCAGTAGAATTCGCTTTTTCAATAACAATTACACCAACTGTTAATGAAGAAACTAATGAAACGTGACCTGGTAATACACCAAACTCTCCCTCTTTTCCAGGGAGAGTTACAGTCTTAACGTCATCATTAAAGATTTCCCCATTAGGTGTAACTATTGATAATCTAATTGTATCCATGTTATGCCTTAATGGTTTTGTTATTTCATTTTCTCAGCTTTTGCTAGAACCTCATCGATTCCACCAACCATATAGAATGCCATCTCGGGAATACTATCATATTTAC
>CAZDFZ010000092.1:0-6139 GCA_964504855.1 uncultured Aliarcobacter sp. | reverse complement strand
TAAATCTATCTTATTTATCTTTATGAATATATACAGATGAGAATAAGTTATTTTTATTTAAAAATTCAATAGCTCTATTTTTAAATAAAGTGTATATTTTAGTATTACTTATTGTTTCTAATTCTTCCAATAATCTAATTGCTTCTTTAAATTCTTGTTCATAATATAGTTTTATTGCTTGATTATATTTTTCAAGTTCTTGTTTAAATTGTTCATTATAAATACTAGGATTTAGAACTTCCCAAATTTTTATAGATTTATCTTTTCCTTTTACTTGAATATTATCAAGATATCTAAAGATATATTCCCCTGTTAATTTATTTTTTGTATCTTCACTAATTATTAAACTTGAGCCGTAGTATTTACAAAGTGATTCAATTCTTGAAGCAATATTTACATTATCACCAATAATAGTAAAGTCACTTCTTCCCACACTTCCAATTTCTCCAATAGTTGCAATTCCTGTTGTAATACCAATACCTATATTAACTACAGGAAGATTTTTTGCTATTAAATCTTTATTGATTTCTTGTAGTTTTTGTAACTGTTCTAATGCACTATTTACAGCTTTGTCAGCATGGTCTTTTATATCAAATGGAGCATTCCAATACGCCATAATACAATCACCAATATACTTATCTATTGTTCCATCATATTTATTTACAATTTCACTCATGGGTGTTAAATAGTTGTTTAAATAGTTAATTAAAGTTTCTGGGTTATCTAATATTTCTGATATTTTTGTAAACTCTCTTATATCACTAAAAAATATTGTAATCTCTTTTTTTTGTATTTTTAATGAGTCATTATTTACATCTTTTAATAACTCTTCCATAACATTTTTTGAAACTTTAGATGCAAATTTTGATTTAATAGCTTCTTCTTTTTTTAGTGTATAAAAATAATCAAATAAAGTAGTTACTACAGATGCTGAAACTATCGTTAATAGAGGAAAAAGAATATTTAAAACTAATCCATGTGTAAATAATAGTTCATAAATAGCTACAATTATTGTAGTTGAAAATAATAATAAAATGATTGGATTAAACCAAAAAGGTGTATATGTTGTTAATAAAACTATTAAAATTGAAAGACCAATTATTATTGCAATATCCGCTCCATTACTCCAAGATGCTTTATAAATAAAATCACCTTTTAAAATATTATCAATTACATTTGCATGAACTTCAACTCCTGGATAAACAGACTCAAAAGGAGTAGCTCTTAAATCAAGTAAACCAGCTGCTGAAGTACCAATAAGTGCAATTTTACCTTCTAACTCTTGTTTATCAAAGTTATTGTTATAAATATCAATAGCTGAATAATATTTGAAATTTTTTGTTGCCCCTCTATAATTTACTAAAATTCTTCCATATCTATCAGTTGGAATTTTTAGTTCATTTAATGCTATATTTGATACACCATTTTCATCATAATTAATAATTACTCTTTTTGTATGAGTAATTGCTCTTACCATTTCTAAAGCTAAAGAAGAATAAATACTATTATCGTAAGATATAACAAGTGGTACACTTCTTATAACTCCTGAATCATCTGGAATGTTATTAAAAAAACCACTTGAATAAGAGTTTTCTTGGAATAAAGGAATATTCATGGTTGTTCCATGAGCTTTTATTAAATAATCATTTGTTTCAGTTTTATTTTTTTCCATAAAAATAGCTGGAATTTGAGGTGCATTTTTATTTATATGATCAGTTTTTTCTAATGCAAATTGATAACCTAATATTACAGGAGATTTTGCAATAGTTTGAGCTAACTCTAAATCATAATTTGGAATATCTTTTTTTTCCACACCAAATTTCTTGAAAATTGCATGAGGAGAGCTATTGTCCTCTTCTGCAAACACTATATCCATTCCTACAATAGCAATATTTGCTGTATTTAGATTTTCTATAATTTTAGAAACTTTATTTCTTGACCAAGGCCATTGTCCTAATTGTTCTAGTGATGCTTCATCAATATCAATTATAACAACATTTCCACTATTTGGCATTTCGCCTCTAAATGTAAATAAGTAATCTCTTAATCTATTATCAAGTGAACTTGGAAGGGATGATGGAATAATGTATAATATTGATAATACAGAAGATATTATAAGAGATAAACATAAATATAAAAAAAATTTCTTTGAATTTCTACTTAGTTTCATTTTATTAAAACTCATCTATTTGTTCTGGAAGTAAATTTTCTTTAGCATATTCTAATAGAACATTACTATTTCTAAAAAATTCTAATAAATCCGAATCAATTTCGCCATCTTTAACCATAAAATCCAATATTTTAAATACTTCAGATAATTTTTTTGCTTTTTTATATGGTCTATCACTTGATGTTAATGCCTCGAAAATATCTGCTAAAATCATTATTCTATCTTCAAGAACTAAATCTTCACTATTTAATCCTCTTGGATAACCTTCTCCATTTAGTTTTTCATGATGATTTACAGCAATATGAACAACATTTTCATATTTTTTTGGAAATGGAAGTGATGATAACATTTCATAAGATAATTTAGCATGAGAATTCATAATTTCTCTTTCTTCTTTTGTTAAAGTTCCTTTTTCAATCATTAGATTGTATTTTTCTTTTTCTGAGATTAAAAAAACTTCTTTTCCATTTTGCATATAACTATGTTTTGAAATTTGTTCAATTCTATTTAAATCATCTTTTCTCATAAATTCAGAACCAATATTTACTTTTTCAATAAAATTGATATCATCTTCTAATATTTGAAGTTTTTGAATATATTCTTTTTCATTAATTTCTTTTTTTAAAAAAGCAATCTCATAATCTCTTTTTAATATTTGTGCTCTTTCTTTCACAAGTTCTATACCATCTATCATAAATTGAAGTTTAGTTGCTTTATCTATTACAGATTCAGGAATAGAAATTTTACCTATATCATGCATTTTTGCTGCAAATTCTATCTCTTTGATATTATTTTTAGAATATTGAATATCCTTATAAATATTTTGATTCTCATGAATTTCTTGGGCAATTTTTGGTGCTAGTTTAGAAATATTTGTTATATGATTTAATGTATGTTTTGATTTTGCATCAATTGCTTTTGCAATTGTAGAAATATAAGCATCTAAAAAATCTTCAAGACTTAATATTAATTGGCTATTAGTAAGTGCCATTGCTGCTTGTGCAGATAAAGCTCTTATTACAGTTTCATCATTTTTATTAAAAGAGATAATTTCTTTTGCTGTATCTGTTTTATTTATTAGTTGTAAAACACCAATGACGTCATTTTCATGGTTTATTAGTGGAATTACTAACATAGATTTTGATCTGTAACCCGTAGATTTATCAAAATTTCTTGTTCCATCAAAATTATATGTTTTATCATTATAAACGTCAGGAATATTAATTATCTTATTTTCTAATGCTGAAACAGCAGCAACCATAGTTTTATTTTCTTCACCATTTTCTAAATAAAGTGGTAGTGAATTCCAAGTGATTTCTTCTTTTAATCCACCCATATAAATATTTAAAGATTTATTTTGTACAACTTTAAAATCTAAATGTTGTTTATCTTTTGATTTAATATAAAGAGTTCCTGCATCACAGTGTGTTAATTCTCTTGTTAAGGTTAATATCATATCAAAAAGTTTATCTTTATCTAATTCGCTAGCTAGTTCAAGATTTATATCCATAATTCGTTCAAACATTTTATGGTCTAGCATATCAGATTCAATTTCACCTGTATTAATATGAATTACATCTCCATCTTCAAGAATCTTCCCGCCATATTTTAATAAGTTAAGTTCTTTAATTTCATCTTTTATAGTTTCTGCGTACAGATGCTTTATGTGATATATAAATACTTGAAAATTCTTTTTATCTAATTTATTCAATAATGAAGCTAATAATTTTGGAGTTAAATGTTTGCTGTCATGTGCCAATTTTTCTAATCTATTTGGAAAAGAACACTCTAAAATCAATAATTTTATTTTAGGATTAGAATTAATTTCAGCAACTAAATCATCATTTAGATATGTATCTCCACTTATGATATATGCATCATTTTTATTTTTAGTTATCACATAACCAAAAGAACCTTCCATATGAACAGCATTTATGGCTTTAATTGTATAATCGTTAAGTTCAATCTCTTCATTTAAAAATATTTCCTTAAAAATTAGTGATTTTTTATTACTATTTAATAGTTCAATTTCTGAAAAATCTGGCCAAATTTCATTATTAAATGTATGATTTTTTAAAGATTTAATAGTTTCTTTCGAAGCATAAATTGTTAAAGGTTCTATTCTATTTTCAAAAAAAGCTTCAATTAAAAAAGGTAAATCTGTTATGTGATCCGAATGTGAATGAGTTAAAAAAACATGATTAATAAATTGTGATTGTTCGCCTAAAATATTAATTATATTTCCAGCATCAACAATAATTTCTTTTGATATTTGGAAAGACGTTGTTCCAGAATTTTTAGTTTTAGTACCACTTGAACCTAAGATTTTTACATAATTCATAATGAACCTTTTGTGAAGAATAGATAAATTATAAGAAAAATAATTTATATTTAGTGATTTATATCATTTTGTTTAAAGTCATCATATGGATCCATATGAATATTTATAATCCAATTTCTTTGTGTATCTAATTTTTTTATTTTATTTTCAATAGAATCACTTGCTCTATGAGCTTCCATTAAAGTTATAATACAATCGAAAACTAAATGAACTTCAACAAATGTTTGATTAGCAGCTTCTCTTGTTTTTAATAAATGATAAGTATTTACTCTTTCATTATTTTCAATGATTTTTTTTATATTTGAAACTAATTCTTCATCAACTGCTCTATCTAATAGGACTAAAATACCATCATGAATGAGTTCATAAGCAGAATAGATAATATACAGTGCAATACCAGCTCCTACAAGAATATCAATAATTTCATATCCTGTAAAAGTAACAAGAAGTAAAGAAAACAAAACAGCAGCATTACTAAAAACATCTGTTTTATAATGAAGTGCATCAGCTTTTATAACCATTGAATTTGTTTTTTTAGCTATATAATTTAGATAAATTACTAAAGAAATAGTAATTATTAAAGAAATAATCATTACATAAATAGAAACATTTAAGTATTGAGAAGTTTCATTGTGTATAAATTTTTGAATAGCTTGATATAGTAAAAATAATCCAGAAATTGTAATAATTGTACCTTCAATTACAGATGCTAATGCTTCTATTTTCCCTCGTCCATAATTAAAAATTTTATCAGCAGGTTTTTCAGAATTTGAAATAGCAAAGTAGTTAAATATAGATACAAACATATCTAAAACTGAATCGATTGCAGAAGCCAAAACTGCAACCGAACCACTTGCTATACCAAGTGACAGTTTTATTAAAGTAAGTACTGCTGCAACAGAAGATGAAACAACAGTAGCTTTTTTTTGAGGAGTCATTTTATTTGTTTTCAACAAATTCTTTTATTCTTTTAATTCCCTCTTGAATAGTTGCTAAATCTGTAGCAAAAGAGAATCTTACATATCCTTCTGTTCCAAAAGCAAGACCAGGAACTAATGCAACACCTTTTTGCTCTAATAATTCAGAACAAAATTTCATAGAATCATTAGTTACTTCTTGAATATTTACAAAAAGATAAAAAGCACCATCAGGATTGATAGAAGATAAACCTTTTATTTCATTAAATGAAGCAACAGCAATATTTTTTCTTTTTTCAAATTCAACTCTCATCATTTCAATAGTTTCATCTGCATCACCCTCAAGTGCTGGAATTGCAGCGTATTGAGTCATAGTGTTGATATTTGATGTAACTTGACCTTGTAATTTTGTTAAAGCTTTTGCTAGTGCAGCATCAGGAGTTGCAATATATCCAAATCTCCATCCAGTCATAGCAACTGCTTTACTTAAACCGTTGATTGTTACAGTTCTTTTATACATATCTTCAGATACTTCAGCAGCAGCTGTAAATTTTTTACCGTTATACATAATTTTTTCATACATCTCATCTGAGAATACGATAATATCTGTACCTTTTAAAACTTCACCAAGTGCTAATAACTCCTCTTTAGAGTAAACAGAACCTGTTGGATTTGAAGGAGTATTTAAAAGTAATACTTTTGTTTTTGGTG
>CAZDFZ010000091.1:2929-6159 GCA_964504855.1 uncultured Aliarcobacter sp. | reverse complement strand
AGTTATCTTTTTAGCATTTTTTCGTGTAGGAATTGTGTCAGAAATAACTAACTCATCCAATTCACCTTTCTCAATTCTATCATAAGCTTGTCCTGATAATACACCATGTGTACAACAAGCCATAACAGAATTTGCACCTTTTTTCTTTAAAACTTCAGCAGCTTTTACTAAAGTTCCAGCAGTATCAACCATATCATCAACTAAAATTACATCTTTACCTTGTACATCACCGATGATATTCATACCTTCAGATTCATTTGCTTTTTCTCTTTTTTTATCAACTATAATTAAGTCATAACCTAATTTATCAGCATAAGCTCTTGCACGTGCTACACCACCAATATCTGGACTTGCAATTATAGGATTAGCTAAGTTTTTTGATTTAATATAGTTTTTAAATAAAATTGAACCAAATAAATTATCAGCTGGAATATTAAAAAAACCTTGGATTTGAGCTGCATGTAAATCTATTGTTACAACTCTTGTAATTCCAGCTTTTTCTAAAATATCAGCAACCAATTTTGCTGTAATTGGAACTCTAGGAGCTGCTTTTCTATCTTGCCTTGCATAACCATAATATGGTATAACTGCTGAAATAGTTCTAGCACTTGATCTTTTAAGTGCATCTACCATTATTAATAATTCCATTAAATTATCATTTGTTGGAGCACATGTTGGTTGAATTATAAATACATCTTGTCCTCTTACACTTTCAGTAATTTGAACAGATATTTCACCATCACTAAATTTATTAAGAGTTGCATTTGATACATTCATACCTAAATATTCTGCTACTTTTGTTGCAAATTCAGGATTAGCTGAACCACTAAAAAGTTTAAATGTTGACATAAAAAATTCCTTGGATTTTGATTATAGCCATTGTATCAAAAGAGTACTTAATGAATATTAAGTCAAATAAATTTTGTTTTATTACTTATGTTATTTTAATAATGATTATCATATAATGAGCATAACTACAAATATATATGAATGTTTATTATACATATATATTGTATATTTAGTTTATTTGGAAGTAACAATTTCTGTGTTCTTCTAAATGAAAAACTATTAATGCGAAAATAGTTTTAAAAAAAGTTATGTACAAGGAAAAAAAATGAAAAAGTTTAACGTAATTAGTTTAGTAGCGTGTGGAGTATTATTAAGTTCTTCAATGGCATTTGGATCAAATACAATTGATTCTGCATTTAAAAATGGAAAAGCTTCAGGAAGTTTTGCATTATATGGTGAAAAACATGATAAAAAAAATAATGTTAAAGATTCAGGTTTTGGAAATGGTAATGCTGCGATTGCTTATGAAACAGATTCTTTATATGGTTTTACTGCAAAGGCTGAATTTAAAGGTAATCTAGGATTAGGTGAAATCGAAAAATATGATAGAGCAAATGGAAATAATTCACCATTTGAAAATAATGCTTTAATGACTGAAGGATATCTAAAATATGCAAATGACAAGTTTAGTTTATCAGCTGGGAGACAAGCAATAGATTTAGAGTGGATAGGTGATTATAATGAAGCTGTAGTTGCTGCAATTACTGCAATTCCAGATACAGTTATTGTATTAGGATATACAGATAGACAAGCAGAATCGGGATTTGATAAAAGTACAGATTTTAGGGAAATTACAGAAAAAGGTGCTTATGTTATTGATGTAAAATATACAGGTTTAACATCTGTAGAATTTAATCCATATGCTTACTCAGCTCCAGATGCCGTAGATTTTTATGGTTTAAAAACTAAATTTTCAACTGATATGTTTGGTGCTATAGCTCATTATGCTGAAAGTAATGTTGACGAAGTTTTTGGACTTGCAAATGGTGTTGAAGATGGTTCTATAGGTCATGTTGAATTAAATACTACTATAAAAGATTTTAAAGCGGCTATTGGATACATCAAAACAGATAAAAATGGTGGAGTAGGTGCTATGAATGCCTATGGTGATAATATTTCTCCATTTGATACAGGATATAGTACATATGACCCAAATGCAAAAACTACTTATGCTTCTATTGGATATGAAATATTAGGAGTTGAATTAGGTGCACTATATGGTGAAACTAAATATGGTATAGACTTTAAAGAAACAGAGTTAAATTTAACAGCATCTTATCCAATTACAGAATCTTTAACAGCAGAAATTTTATATGGAAATGTAAATGCTGATGAAAAAGAAGCAAATGCAGATAAAGTTGATGACAAATACGTATTAGCAAGTGTAGAATATAAATTTTAATACAAATATAATTTAGGAGTAAATCTCCTAAATTATTCTTATAATTAATTTTTCCATCCTAAAATATTGTAAATTTAATAATAAAAATTATGTATAAAAAATATACAACTATGGTATTAACAATTTGTTAATTAATTGTTATAATTTTTTTGTTCTTCTAAGATAAATCTTTTCCAGAGATGGAAATTTTTAAAATAATTATAATAAGGAAAAATTATGAAAAAATTAAGTTTAGTAGCTTTATTAGCTTTAGGTACATTAGGTTCTGTATCAACAATTCAAGCGAGCGAATTGGAAGTTAGTGGTAATATTGGAGCATCTTCAAATTATATTTGGAGAGGTATGACTCAAACAAATGATAAATCATCTGTTAATGGTGGAGCAGATTTAAAATATAATGGTTTTTATTTAGGAACTTGGGCTTCAAATGTAGATTTTAGTGCTTATCCAAATGCTAATGCTGAGGTAGATGCATATGCTGGTTATAGCAATACAGTTAATGATTTCTCATATGATTTTTCTTATACAAAAATTATGTATCCTGATTCAAAAGCTGATATTAATTTTGATGAAGCAAAAATTGCATTAGGTTATACTCTTGGAGATTTAACATTAGGTACATCTTATGCACAAGCAACGTATCAAGAATGGGGTGGGAATAAACTAGCTTATGCTGAAGCAACTGCGTCATATGACTTTAAAATCTTAAGTTTAGATACTAGTTATGGAGATTATGAAAAAACAGGAAATAATTATACTGTTGGAGTAAGTAAATCTGTTAAAATAGAAGGTCAAGCAGTTAAATTAGCGCTTGTTTATGCTTCATTTACTTCAGACGATATAACTGTTGTACCAGATCAAAAGAATTTATTTGCAACAGCAAAATATTCATTTTAACTAATATATGAGTTGGCTATTGAAGTCAACTCATATTAAAATTAAATAAATCTTTTAAAAGATTTATTTAGCACTCTCTATC
>CAZDFZ010000091.1:0-2919 GCA_964504855.1 uncultured Aliarcobacter sp. | reverse complement strand
CAATTACTTTTTGACCATCATAAAAAACTGCAAGCTGACCAGATGCAACTCCAAATGCAGGTTCTTTTAGAGTTATATAAACTTTATCATTTTCTATTTTTATATCACAAGGTGTTGAAGTTGATCTATATCTTAGTTTTACACTACAAGAAAACTCTTTTTCATCTACATACATATTTAGACTGTTTCCAATAACTTCATTTACTTCTAAAGACTCTTTTTTACCAACAACAATTGTGTTATCTTGTGGATTTAGTTTTGTAACAAAGTGTGGGTCATGGGCTCCTTTTACCGTAAAGCCTCTTCTTTTTCCTATTGTATAGTGAGCATAACCTTTGTGCTCACCAACAACATTTCCATTTTCATCTAAAACCTTCCCTGGAACATCAATATTTGCATGTTTTTTTATAACATCAGTGTAAACAGTTTCAACAAAACATATCTCTTGAGATTCACTTTTTTCTGTGATTTTTTTGTATGCAACATCAAGTTGTGCACCAAATTTCATAATATCTTCTTTTTTATAAGTACTTAGTGGAAACATCATATATGGCAGGGCTTCAGGGCTTACTTGTGATAAGAAATAGCTTTGATCTTTTGTTTTATCATCAGCTTCATAAAAAAACTTACCATCTGTTTTTGCATAATGACCAGTTGCTAAAAAATCTGCTCCATGTTTTTTTGCAAAATCAAGCATAGCACCAAATTTTATCTGTCTATTGCATTTTACACAAGGGTTTGGAGTAGTTCCATTTAAGTAAGAATCTACAAAATAGTCATAAACTTCTTTTGAAAATTCATCTGCTAAATCTAAGATGTGATATTTGATATTTAAAAACTTTGCAACACCATCGATGTAGCCTAAGTTTCTTTCGTGATAACCATCGGTTCTATTGTGAAGTTTTAGATAGATTCCCTCAACTTCATAACCTTCTTTTTGTAACATATAAGCAGTAACTGAAGAATCAATTCCTCCACTCATACCTACCATAACTTTTTTTTGTTTTTCGTTCATTTTTCATCCTTTTTAAAGGAATAATCACTGACTCTCTATTTGCCCAATTTTTGTGAGGGATAATTAAATTTTCTTTATTAATTTTTTTATTGTCAAAAAAAATAATATCTATATCCAAGGTTCTAGGCGCATCTTGAAAGGATCGCTTTCTTCCGAATTTTATTTCATATCTTTGCATAGCTTTTAAAAAAGCATTGGTACTAAGATCTGTTTGAAGGGTAATTATACCATTTAAAAAATCGCTTTGTTCAAGAAAACCAAAAGGAGGATTCTTTAAAAGTGGAGAAGTTATAAGTAAAGTAAATCTTGAATCTTTTTTTAAACATAAGATTAATTTATCAAATATACTTTTTGTATTTCCAATATTTCCCCCAATTCCTATGGTTACATAATGTTTTTTCTTTGAAGAAAGATTAAACATTTTTGGAAAATGTGGATAATAAAAAAGTGTTAATTTTGGGCTTAAAATTTTTTTCAAATTTCTCTCTTTTTTAGGCAAAAAATAAATCTTGATTTTTTTAGTAAAGATTTATTTTTGCTAATTTTTTTAATTTATAGAATTACAGCTTTGCCATTTTGCATTACAATTGTGTCTTCAATTCTTACACCAAATTCATTTGGTAAATAAATTCCAGGTTCTATTGTAAAAACCATATTATCTTTAATTATTACATCTGATTTTGAATTAATAACTGGAAATTCATGAATATCAAGTCCAACACCATGACCAGTACTATGAATAAAATATTTTCCATAACCAGCTTTTTCTATAATATCTCTAGTTAGTTTGTCAACTTCGCTAGCTTTCATACCAGTTCTTGCTTTTTCAATTGCATTTAGTTGAGCTTTTAAAACGATATCATAAATTTTTTGGTGTTTTGAATTTTTGAATTTTTGCTCTCTTTTAAATGAAAAATTTTCAAAATCAACTGCACTTGTACAAGTTCTATCTGAACAGTATCTTTTATATTTTATTCCAGCATCAACAAGTAACAAATCATTTAATTTTAGTTTTTTAGATGTTGGAAGGGCATGGGGTTTTGCTGCATTTTCATTTATTGCAACTATTGGCTCAAAACTAATATCAAGTTTTCCTGTTTGGCTCATTTTTTCAAAAGCTTTGAAATATAAAAATTGTTCATTTTGATTAAAACCATTTTTTCTAATAAATTTAGCCAATTCTTTAAATCCAACTCTTCCTGTAATAGCTGCTTTTTTTAGTAATTTAATCTCTTTTTCACTTTTTATAACTCTTTTTTCTTTTGAAAAATTAGCTTGTGCTATAAATTGAGTTTTTATATTTTCTGTTAGTTTTATATAACTTGCATAATTAAAATCATTTGGATCAAATACTATTTTTTTTATTTTATTTTTTTTTAAAATCTCTTTTGCTGTTTCAATTAAGTTTGATGATTCTATAACTTCACAATTTTTTGTATATTCTTTTGCTTCAGTTGTATATCTTGCATCTGTAATAAAATAGTTTTCATTATTTAGGTTTAAAAAGATTACATTATCGCAAGAAAATTTACATTCAAAATAGATAGCATTCTCATTTTGAAGAATAAAGTTTTTCATTAAAAGCCTTTAATTTGGTATCGTTTAACATAAATTTCATTATAATCTTACCCAAAATTTATAAAAGGAATATAATATGAAAATTGCCGTAATTCAAGGTCCAAACTTAAATATGTTAGGAATTAGAGAACAACACATTTATGGTTCTATGAGTTTAGAACAAATCCATGACCAATTAAAATCAGCAGCTGCTCAAAATGGAATTGAACTTGAGTTTTTTCAATCAAATTTAGAAGGAGAAATCGTTGATAGAATACAAGAGTGTTTAGGAACTGTTGATGGAATTATGATAAATCCAGCTGCATATTCGCACACTTCAATAGCAA
>CAZDFZ010000090.1:0-6376 GCA_964504855.1 uncultured Aliarcobacter sp. | reverse complement strand
GAAGTGGTAAGGATAAACTATTTGGATTCTTTGTAGGACAAACTATGAAAGAATCTAAAGGTAGTGCAAACCCAAATAGGGTAAATGACTTACTAAAAGAAAGATTAGCCTAGATGAGTGGCTCAATTGCTGTAATTGGTGCAGGAAAATGGGGACAGGCTCTTCATTTTGCATTAAGTCAAAAACAAGAAGTATTTATAACATCAAGAACACCAAAAGTTATAAATAATTTTGTTGATTTAAAAACAGCAATGGCTTGTGAATACTTGGTTATAGCAATACCTGCACAAGAAATAAGAGCTTGGTTAAAAGAAAATTTTATTTTTAATGGACAAAAAATTCTTGTTGCATCAAAAGGAATTGAAGCATCAAGTGGAAAATTTCTAAATGAAATTTATGCGGATTTTGTTCCAGAAAATAATATAGGTTTTATATCTGGACCATCATTTGCTGCTGAAGTAATACAAGGTTTACCTTGCGCATTAGTAATAAATTCTAGCTCAAAAAATCTTTATGATAAATTTTCTTCATTTTTTCCAGATTTTATAAAAGCATACTATAGTGAAGATGTAATAGGTGCTGAAGTAGCAGGAGCTTATAAAAATGTTCTAGCTATTGCAAGTGGAATATGTGAGGGATTATATCTTGGTAAAAATGCACAAGCATCTTTAATTGCTAGAGGTTTAGTTGAAATGGAAAGATTTGGAAACTATTTTGGTGCAAAAACATCATCTTTCTTAGGATTAAGTGGAGCAGGAGATCTGTTTTTAACTGCAAATTCTACAATGAGTAGAAACTATAGAGTTGGTCTAGGATTAGCTCTTAATAAAGATTTAAATGAAATATTAAAAGATTTAGGAGAAGTTGCTGAAGGTATAAAAACAGCCGATGCAATATATAAATTATCGCTTGAACATGGAATTTATACACCAATTGCTAATGAAGTTAAACTAATATTAGATGGTAAGAATCCAAAAGATAGTTTAAGAGATTTGTTAAAACATTAATCATTTTATTTAATTGATAAATTTACAGGATAAATATGAAAGCTTTTTTAGTAGAAAAAATTGGAGAAAATGAGTTTATTTCTCGAGTACAAGATGTGAGCACACCAAAATGTGCAGAAAATGAAATCGTTATAAAAGTAACTTACTCTTCTTTAAATTATAAAGATGCATTAAGTTCTGTTGGAAACCCAGGTGTTACAAGAAATTTTCCTCATATCACAGGAATTGATGTGGCAGGAACAGTATATGAATCTACTTCACCAATATTTAAAGTTGGAGAAAGAGTTCTTGTAACTGGTTATGATATGGGTATGAATACAAATGGTGGTCATGCACAATTTGTAAAAGTTCCAGCATCTTGGGTTGCAAGAATTCCTGATTCAATTTCAGATAAAGAAATTATGACTTTTGGTACTGCTGGATTAACTGCTGCTTTAAGTATCAATGAATTAATAGAAAATGGTATAAAACCAGAAAGTGGAGAGATTCTTGTAACTGGATCAACAGGGGGAGTGGGATCAATTGCCGTTGCTATATTAAGTAAACTAGGATATAGCATAACTGCCATTTCTGGTAAAAAAGAGAGAATTAATTTTTTAAAAGAGATTGGAGCAAATGAAATCATTTTAAGAGATGAATTTGAAGCTGAAAGCAAGAAGCCTTTATTAAGTGAAAAATACGCTGGAGTAATAGATACCGTTGGAGGGAAAATACTTGCTAATGCTCTTAAACAAGTAAAATATGATGGTGTAGTTACATGTTGTGGATTAATATCATCACATGAATTAAATACTAACGTATTTCCTTTTATATTAAGAGGTGTTAGGCTAATTGGAATTGATTCTGTTGAATGTAAATTAGAAAAGAAACAAGCAGCGTGGGAAAAATTAGCTAGTAGATGGAAAATAAATAGTTTAAATACTATAATTAATGAAATTACTTTAGATGAAATAAAAACAGCCTATGAACATCTATTATCAGGTGAAGCAGTAGGAAGATTCGTTGTTAAAATAAAAGAAGAGTAAGAAGTTAAAACTTACTCTACTTCTATCTCACCTTTTTCTACTTGTAAACTATATTCTGTATTTCTTCCTAACTGTAAAACTTTTGCTTGCTCTACCCATTGATTTTCTCTTGCAACTCTAGGAAGTAACAAAAATTCTTCAATCCACTCACAATTTTTTGTTGACCATTTTGATATTTGGTCAAAATGATAAATACCTAAATTATTAAGATCAGCTTCAATTTTATTAGTAATGCCTTTAATCTTTATTAAACAATCTTTTCCTGTAATATTAGGTGATGTAAGAATTAAAGGTTTAGAATCAATAGCCGAATTCTTTTTAAATATTGGATTAATAGCATGTTTTACTTTTTCATTTTTTGAATCATCTAGCCTGTTATCATATCCAACAGGCTTGATTGAAGGGAAACTATTTCTCCCTATTATATATCCTATAATAAGCCCTAAAAGACCCGCTATTATAAGATTAAAAACTATTAATGAAGCAACCTCAAACATACTAAACTATTCTCCTTTTATTTTAAATTCTACTCTTCTGTTTATTTCTGATAAACCATTTTCATCATCTTTTGCAATTGGAAAATCTTCTCCATATCCAACGGCTGTCAATCTATCTTTATTAATTCCCATAGATACTAAAGATTCTTTTACACTATTTGCTCTATCTTGAGAGATTTGTTTGTTTAAGGCGTTATCACCTCTTGAATCTGTATGTCCCCCAATTTCAATTTTTACTTGATTATACTCTTGAAGAATTTTTGATATTTCTATTAATGTAGCTTGTGAATTTACAGTAATAGTAGAACTTCTTCTTTCAAAAGAAATTTTATTTGAAGCCACTAACTCATTAATCTTTGCTTGGATATCATTTAGTGAAAGAGATTTATTATTTTCTGGTTTAAGCTCTGGTTTTAACTCTTCTTTTACAATCAAAATAGGTTCAGGAACTTTTACATCTTTTATTAATTTAAGACTAGATTTTAAAATAGTATTCTCTAATAATACACTATGAGTTGAATCTTTTAAAGCTCCCGTTAAAAAAACTTCATTGTTTTTAACAATAATGCTTGAATTATCTTCAAAAAACTCTTTAAATGCTGGTATTAATATGGCTATTTTTGATATCAAATTTTGATCTGCAACTATATTTTCATCATAAGAATATACGCCATCTCTATTTATATTTAAAATATTAAAAATTACTTTGTTCTCTTCTGGACTTGCAAAAACACCATCCATTACAATTAAACCATCTTTTTTATATAAAGAAATAGAGACTGGTTTTGAATCTTTTTTTTCTACCGTTGAAGAAGTAAATGTATTAGTGATTTTATTTAATGTCCCTTCATTAGCTTGCTTATTTTCAGTTTTTTTCAATTGCGATGCAGTAGAAGAATTATTTGATGAGTGTGACTCATAATCAAAACTAAAAACTGAATAAATAATAAAACAAATAAATAAAAGTACTAAAAAAGTTAATTTTTTAACTATTGACATTAATATCCCTTTCCTACTAGTTACATATATTATATCCATTGATTGCTGACTATTAATTTAAACTTAAGACATTTATTCTTAATTGACTAAATAGATTTCTAGCTTATTATTTTAAATTAATTTAAAAATTTAATTTATTTGTTATAATTACGAAAATTTATTAGAGAGATTTAAATGCAACACATTATTAATTCTGCGCAAACTTGCCTTGATTGTAAAAAACCAAAATGCCAAACTGGATGTCCTGTTAAAACACCAATTGCCGAAATGATTAGACTTTTTTTAAGTGGAAATATAAAAGAAGCTGGAGAAAAAGTTTTTAATAATAACCCATTATCTATTATTTGTTCCCTTGTTTGTCCACATGAAAAGCATTGTGAAGGGCATTGTGTATTAAACAAAAAATATACTCCTGTAAATGTTGGTGGAATTGAAAATTATATATCGACTTATTATATGAATTATAGAGAGTTTGAAAAACCAGAATTTAATGGAAGAAATTTAGCGATTATTGGTTCAGGACCTGCTGGAATCTCTTTAGCTATGATGATGGCATTAAAAGGTTATAGTGTTACTATGTATGAAGGAAATGATAAAATCGGCGGAGTTTTAAGATATGGAATTCCTGATTTTAGACTTGATAAAACTATAATTGATAAAATCGAACAAAATCTATTAAAACTTGGTGTAAAAATTAGAAAAAATATAATGATTGGAAAAAATATCACCCTTGATGATTTACAAAGAGATGGTTTTGATGCTATATTTATTGGAACTGGTGTTTGGGCTCCCAAAAAACTTGGTATCAAAGGTGAAAGTTTAGGGAATGTTCATTTTGCTATTGATTATTTAAAAACACCAAGAGCATATGATTTAGGTAAAAAAGTTGTTGTGGTTGGTGCTGGAAATGTTGCTATGGATGTTGCTAGAACTGCCATAAGAAATGGTGCAAGGGATGTTCAAGTGATGTATAGAAAAGGTGAAGAAAGTATGCCAGCTGAAAAAATAGAAATAGAACATGCAAAAATTGATGGTGTAAAATTCAATCTATTTAAATCTCCTTTAGAATTTACAAGTGAAGGCATAAAATTTGAATATACAAATCCAGAAGAACAAACAGGCTTTGGATTTGAACCAGCTGATACTATTTTAGTAGCGATTAGCCAAACAGCAAGAGATTTAATCGTAAAAAATAATACAGGTCTTAGTCTTGGGGATAATGGTCTATTACAAAGTGATGAAAATGGTGTTACAACAAGAAGTGGTGTTTTTGCATCTGGAGATGTGGTTACAGGTGCCAGAACTGTAGTCGAAGCTGTTGCATTTTCAAAAAGAGTCGCTGTTTCTATAGAAGAGTATATAAATACTCTACCACCAAAAGTACAAGTTTCTTAAAAATATAAAAGAGGTTTTCTCTTTTATATCTTCTTCCACCATTTATGTGTCTCTATCTTTTCTAAAATAGGAATTGTTTTTCCCATAATTGGGTATCTAATATCAATATTTTTTTCTTTTGCTAGTAAATCTATCTTTTCAAATGGCTCATACCATGCATGAAGTGATAAATCAAAAGTTCCATTATGAATTGGAAATAAAACCTCTCCTTTTAAGTCAATATGAGCTTGAATACTTTGATGTGGCATCATATGTATTTCACTCCATTTTTCATTGTAAGCACCAACTTCTAAAAACGTCATATCAAATGGACCATATTTATCTCCAATTTTTTTAAAGCCATTAAAATATCCACTATCTGCACCAAAAAATAGCGTTGCTGAAGAAGATTTTATAACCCATGATGACCAAAGTGTTTTATCTCTATCTAATAAGGTTCTTCCTGAAAAGTGTTGAGCTGGAGTACAAATAAACTCTAAATTATCAACTTTTATATTTTCCCACCAATTTAACTCAACTATTTTATTTTTAGGAATACCAAATTTTATAAGATGTTTTGATACTCCTAAAGTTGTATAAAAAGTTTTAACTTTATGATTTAATTGTTTCACGCTTTTTTTATCCAAGTGATCATAATGATCATGAGATATTATTACTGCTTTTATTTTTGGTAACTCTTCAATATCTATAGGATTATCATGAAATCTTTTTGGACCCATAAAACAAAATGGAGAAGCACGATTTGAAAAAACTGGATCAGTTAAAATAAACTCATTTTCAAGTTTAAAAAGAAGAGTTGAGTGCCCAAATCGGATTACAGAGTTATTTTCTAAAGAGAGTAAATCCTCTTTTTTTAGATAATTTACTGGTATTTCATGTTTGAATTTTGGTTTTGACTCTTTTGATTTATTTTTTATCATATGACAAATCAATGGTACAACTTGTTTTAGATGAGTTTTGTATTCTATTTCGCTATTTTTGTATATCATAATTTTGTTTTCCTTTTTATATTTCGATAAGTATCAAACTATATAAACAAAAAATTTTATTTTAATTCAATAAAATCTTTAATTTGTTCTAATGTCTCTTTATTTATATTTGCAATTAAAAATTTTCCATTTTTTGTTGTAGTTATTAAGTTGGCATTTGATAACTCTTTTAGATGATGAGAAATTGTGGGTGCTCCAATTTTTATACAAGTTAATATATCTGAAATAGAGCAATCACACTTTTGTTCATAATCAACATTTTCCTGCTTTGCAATCTCTTTATATATCTCTAATCTATTTTCGTTTGATAATGCTTTAAATATTTTTGCTAACTCTTTTGAATTCATATATATAACCTTATATAGTTTGATACTTATCGAATTGTAATAAAATAAATTTTAATTGTCAAGCAATATTATTGCCATTGATTAATATCAATGTATCATACTCTTTAAATTCATATA
>CAZDFZ010000089.1:0-6558 GCA_964504855.1 uncultured Aliarcobacter sp. | reverse complement strand
GTTGATGAAGGTGAACACAGAGATAAAGAAGAAGAATTAATAAAAGAGTTTAAATTACCTGATAGTTTAATCGTTAGAAATTCTTAAAATAGTCTAGTTTTAAACTAGACTATTTTGAACATTTAGGACAAAGTCCATTTAATACTATATTTGTAGAATCAATTTTAAATGTAGTTAATTTTGAAGCTTCTGTTAAAATATTAGATGGATCTATCATAATATCTTCTATATAACCACAACATGAACAAACTAAATGAGCATGTTCTGTTTTAACTAATTCATAAACTGATTTAGTATTTGGTATTTTTACCTCTGAAAGAAAAACTTTTTCAACCATCGCATTTATGTTTTTATAAATAGTTGCTAATGATACAGATGGAAATTTAGATAATAATTTTTTGTATAAATCATCAATATTCATGTGACCATTTTTATATAGTTCTTCAACAATTGCTACTCTTTGAGGAGTAACTTTTAAATCATATTCTTTTAATAAATTTGTATAATTTGTCATAAACCTCTCCATTTGGCGAAATATTACTATTTTAATATTTATTTCTAGATAAATTATATAGTTATAAATATTTCAACTCATAACTTATATTTAAAATTATATCATAATATTTTTCAAAGGAGAATAATTTTCCTTTAAGTTTAAATATTTTATAATTCTTCTAAAGATAATTATTATCCTATAATAAATTATATTTATTGACTTTAGGTTTTAATAGTTATAAAATTTAAAAAATAAAAAGGGAAATTTAAAATGAGACAATATGAAACTTATAAATGTAACAAATGTGGAAATGAAGTAGAAGTACAAAATGTTGGTGGTGGGAAATTACACTGCTGTGGACAAGAAATGGAGATGATAACAACAAATTTAACAGCTGTAAATTTAATGAAAGCATTTGCAGGAGAATCACAAGCTAGAAATAAATATGAATTTTTTGCTCAAATAGCTTTTGATGAAGGATTACATAAAATTGCAAAATTCTTTCAAGAAGCTGCTGACAATGAAAAATATCATGCAATTGCAGAGTTTAAAGCATACAATAAATTAGTTCATGATGTTGAATTAAATACAACTGCAAAAAATATCCAATATGCGGCTGATGGTGAAAAATATGAGCATGAAGAGATGTATCCAAACTTTGAAGAAATTGCAAAAGAAGAGGGTTTAAAAGAGATTGCAAGAATGTTTAAAGCTATTGGAAAAGTTGAAGTTGAACATGAAAAAGAGTATTTAGAATTAAAAGAAGCATTAATAGCTGAAGGATTTTTAGAATCTCATGAAGAAGAGGAATGGGTATGTGAAGTTTGTGGACATGTACACAGAGGTAAAAAACCACCAAAAGAGTGCCCATTATGTAGAGTTGAAAAAGAGTATTTCAAGAAAAAATCAAAAGATGTAACTAGAGGATAATTTTATAAACTCTTAACAAAATAACAATAATTACTTCGATAATATTACAAGAAATTATCGGAGTTTTTGTTTGATTAGATACTTATTTTTACTTTTTTTTACTCTTTTCCTTTATGCTAACAATTTAAAAATAGCCTCTTACAATGTTGAAAATCTCTTTGATTTAGAAGCAAATGGAAGCGAATATAAAGAATTTATTCCAAATAGTGACTCAAATTGGAACGAAAATATTTTCAATATAAAATTTGCAAATGTTCTAAAAGTTATAGAAGATTTGGATGCAGATGTAATAGCTTTACAAGAAATAGAAAATGAAAATATAATCAAACTTTTAAAAGAAAAATTACCTCAATACAAATATTATACTTTTAGTAAATATGATACATCATCAGTTGGTTTAGGATTTTTATCAAAAATAAAGATTTTAGAGAGTAAAAATCTTGATTTCAAACTAAAAAATGAAAGATATAGACCAATTTTAGAAACAACTTTTTTATATGATGGAGTTGAGTTTAAAATCTTCAACAATCACTGGCCATCCAAAAAATCTCCTGAAAGTTATAGGATAAAATACGCAAAAGATTTACAAGATAGAGTATCAATACTACCAAAAGATTATGATTATATACTTCTTGGAGATTTTAACTCTGATTATGATGAATTCCAAACATTTAAAAATAATATTCATTTAAATAATAGTGAAAATATAACAGGTATAAATCATGTTTTAAATACTATTTTAAATGACAATTACATTACTACAAATGATATTTTAAAAGAGTCAAAAAAAGTTCACTATAACTTATGGCTAGAATTACCATCAAATGAGAGATTTTCCACAAAATTTAGAAGTCAAAACTCTACTTTAGATAATATGATTTTACCCTACTCTTTATTTGATAATAAAAAACTATCATATGTTCCAAAATCATTTACTGTTTTCAAACCTAATTATTTATACAAAAATGGTGAAATTTTTAGATGGAAAGTAAAAGATAGTAAAAAAGAAAAAATACATCAAGGAGAAGGTTTTTCAGATCATCTTCCTATCTTTGGACTATTTTCTTTAGGTTTGGAATCAAAAAATATATTTATTAATAAAAAAGATATCACTTTTATAAAAGATTTATATGAAATTGAAAAACTTGAAAAATCGATAATTTTAAACGATATTGTGGTAATTTATAAAGATAAAGATAGTGCTATAATCAAAAAAAAGGATGATAAAGCTATTTTTATTTATAAAAATGCACAAGATCTTAAAGTTGGTTTTTCCTATAATATCCAAATCAATCAAATTTATGACTATTTTGGCACAAAAGAGATAAAAGAGTTTTTAGTAAATCAAGAAAATAAAAAATATGAAAACTATGAAAATCTATATTTAGATGGAAATCTAGTTGATATTTTTGATTTTAAATACACAAATGAGATTATTACAAATCTAACAGGTATTATAAAAAAGCAAAAACTCTACATTAATAAAAATAAGTATATAAAACTCTACTCAAAAAATAAAAATATTCTACCAAAAGATGGTCAAAATATTACTATTTTAAGTGGACATCTCAGCCCATACAAAGGTAATATGCAAATAATCATATATAAATCAACAGATTACAAGGTAAATAATTAATGTTAATAAAATCGATTTTTACAAATAGTTCAGGTATTTTAGTTTCAAGAGTCTTAGGTTTTATACGAGATTTGATGACAGCTTCTGTTTTAGGTGCTAATATATATTCTGATATATTTTTCGTTGCATTTAAACTACCAAATCTTTTTAGAAGTATTTTTGCAGATGGAGCTTTTAGTCAAGCATTTATTCCATCTTATGCAAAATCAAATCACAAAATTAGATTTTCATCTATGGTATTCCTACATCTATTTGGTTTTTTGATGCTTTTATCTCTTTTTGTTACCTTATTTTCACATTTTGTAGCAAAAATGGTAGCTGTAGGTTTTGATGATAAAACAATAGATTTAGCAGCACCACTTTTTGCAATAAATTTTTACTATTTACCAATGATATTTGTTGTAACTTTTATGGGTGCACTACTTCAATATAAACACCATTTTGCAACAACTGCATATTCAACTGCACTTTTAAATATTGGTATGATTGGCTCACTTTTACTTGCAAAACATTTAGATCAACATACTATTACTTATTATCTATCGTATGGTGTATTAGCAGGTGGATTAATGCAAGTATTAACACATCTTTATTCTGTAAAGAAAGCAAATTTACTAAAAATGTTTCACTTTAAAAAACATAAACAAAAAGGTGAAAATAAATTTTATAAAAACTTTTTTTCTGCAACATTAGGATCATCAACAATCCACATTTCTGCATTCATAGATACATGGTTAGCTTCATATTTAATTAGTGGTTCTATTTCATATTTATACTATGCAAATAGAGTTTTTCAACTACCTCTTGCAATTTTTGCAATAGCCACATCTATAGCTTTATTTCCTATGGTAGCACGTGCGATAAAAAATAAAGAAGAAGCTAAAGCATTAAAACTAATGAAAAAATCATCTTTAATTTTGTTTGGATTGTTATTTATATCAGCAGCAATTGGTATTATTTTCAATGATTTAATAATAAAACTTTTATTCGAAAGAGGACAATTTACACAAACCGATACTCAAAATACTGCATTAATTTTGACTATGTATTTAATTGGACTTTTGCCTTTTGGTCTAGCAAAAATATTTTCACTTTGGTTATATGCAAATGAACAACAATTTTTAACTGCAAAAATTTCAATGTATAGTTTAGGAACTAATATAATATTTTCGTTACTACTTATAAAACCATTTGGTGCAGCAGGACTAGCATTTTCAGGAACAATTGGTGGATTTGTGCTATTCTTTTTAACTTTAAGGGCTTTTGGATTTAAAAGAATTATCGAAATGTATAAAAAATAATCTTAACTTCATTCAGTAAAGTTAGGATATAATCTAGTTTATTTACTAAAATATAGGATTTTAATGAAAGAGTTTTTCAAACAATATTTACCATTTTATAAAAATTATAAAAAAGAATTCATTTATTCATTTATAGGGGTAATTTTAATATCAAGTTCAACTTCAGCAACAGCTTATATTATTCAACCATTACTTGATAAAATTTTTATAAATAAAGATGAACATATGCTTTATATGATGCCATTTATTATTATTGCTATTTATACAGCAAAAGGATTTGGAAGATATATACAAGCATATTTTATTTCGTATATTGGACAAGATATAACAAGAATTATTAGAGATAGATTATTTTCTCATGTACTAACTCTTGATATGGATTTTTTTCAAAAAACTCATGGTGGAGAACTTGTAAGTAGAATAGTAAACGATATAAATAGAATTCAACAAGCTGTTTCAAACAATATAACAGAATTTGTAAGTGAATCTTTAACAATTGTAGGATTAATAGGATTAGTTATTTATCATTCTCCTGAATTAGCATTTTATGGTTTAGTTGTTTTACCTCTTGCTATTTATCCATTATCTAGACTTGCTAAAAAAATGAAAAAATTATCTTTTAAATCTCAGGAAAGTAACTCAGATATCACAACAAGTTTAAATGAATCATTTAATAATATTGAAATTATAAAAGCAAACTCTTCTGAAAAAATAGAAGCTAATAAATTTTCAATCTTTAATATGATTTTTTTCAAATACAATATGAAAGCAGTAAAAACTAATGAATTAACATCACCTTTAATGGAAGTAATTGGTTCATTAGCATTTGCAGCTGTAATTATAGTTGGCGGTTCAAAGGTAATCTCTGGAGAACTTACGACAGGAACATTTACATCTTTTATTGCTGCTTTATTTATGCTTTATACTCCAATAAAAAAGATTTCCTCTTTATATAATAGAATGCAAGATGCACTTGCAGCAAATGAAAGAATTAATGAAATATTTTCAAAAGAAGCAACAATTACATCTGGAGAACTAATTTTTCCAAAAAATATCCAAACTATAAATTTTGAAAATGTTGTTTTAAAATATGATGAATTCACTGCATTAAAAGGTATAAATTTAGAGGCTTCAAGAGGAGAAACAATAGCACTTGTTGGAGATAGTGGTGGTGGAAAATCATCTTTAATAAATTTAATCATTAGATTTTATGATATTTCAAGTGGAAAAATTTTATTAAACAATGAATCAATAAAAGATTTTGATATAAAATCACTTAGAGAAAATATATCAATTGTAACTCAAAGAGTTTATATTTTTAATGACACAATAGCAGCAAATGTAGCTTATGGTTATGAAATTGATGAAATAAAAGTTATTCAAGCATTAAAACAAGCTCATGCTTATGATTTTGTATGTGAGATGAAAAAAGGTATAAATACTGTTTTAGATGAATTTGGAACAAATTTAAGTGGTGGACAAAGACAAAGAATTGCAATAGCAAGAGCTTTATATAAAAATCCTCAAATACTAATATTAGATGAAGCAACATCAGCTCTTGATAATCAAAGTGAATCAATTATTAGTGAAGTTATTCAAGAAGTAAGCCGTGATAAAATCACATTTATAATTGCCCATAGATTAAGTACAATAAAAAATGCTGATAAAATTGCTGTTTTCAAAGCAGGTGAAATAGTTTGTGTAGGAAAAGAGCATGAACTTTTAAACTCTTGTAAAGAATATCAAAGATTATATAATCTTGCCAATATATAATTATTAAAAACATAAAATCATTAAACCAAATATTTAATGATTTTTAGATAAAATGCAAAAATTTTAAAAAAGGGATAAACATTGTTTAGCTACAACTCACTAAAAAAAATCTTATTCAAATTTGAACCAGAAACTGCACATAATATTGCAGAATGTGGTTTAAAAATTTTAGGAAAATGTATTACATTAAAAAGCTATATGGAGAAAAAAAACTATATTGCAAATCCTAAATTAACACAAGAAGTTTTTGGTGTAAAATTTTCAAATCCAGTTGGACTTGCTGCTGGTTTTGATAAAAATGCAACAATGATTAAAGCTATGAAATCTTTAGGTTTTGGTTTTACAGAGATTGGAACAATGACACCAATGCCACAAGATGGTAATCCAAAACCAAGAATGTTTAGATATCCAGAACAAAAATC
>CAZDFZ010000088.1:0-6566 GCA_964504855.1 uncultured Aliarcobacter sp. | reverse complement strand
ATCCATAATTCTAGCTGCAATATTTATATTTGTTGATTTTTCAATTCCTTCTAAACCAGGACTTGAATTAACTTCCATAACAAGAGGACCTCGTTTTGATGGTATCATATCAACCCCACAAACACCAAGTCCCATAGCACGTGCTGCAGCTATTGCTGTTGCTTTTTCTTTTCTATTTAATTTATATGCAGTTGCACTTCCGCCTTGATGTAAATTTGATCTAAAATCTCCTTCAGCACCTTGTCTTTTCATAGCTCCTACAACTTCACCATTAACTACAAAAGCTCTAATGTCTGCTCCACCTGCTTCTTCAATATATTCTTGAACTAGTAAATTTACTTCCATTCCATAAAAAGCATCAAGTACAGATTTTGCAGCTTTTTCACTATCAACTAGTACAACTCCAACACCTTGAGTTCCTTCAAGAATTTTTAAAACTAAAGGAGCTCCACCACTTAATGCAATAACATCTTTTGCATTTGATTTATTTGAGGCAAAAACAGTTTTTGGCATATCTACACCATTTTTTGATAGCACTTGTAAACTTCTTAATTTATCTCTACTTCTTGTAAGTGCCAAATTTCCAGTTGTACTAAAAACATCCATCATTTCAAAGTGTCGTACCATAGCAGCACCATAAAAAGTTCTGCTTGCTCCAACTCTTGGTATTATTGCATCAGGTGTTGGAAGAATTTTTCCTTCATAATTTATTACTAATTCATTTTTCATAATTTCTATAGTACATTTTAAATAATCAATTACTCTTACTTCCCAATCTTTTCCCTTTGCTTCTTCAACTAATCTTCTAGTTGAATATAACTCTTCATTTCTTGACAAAATATAAATTCTCATTTTGACCTCATTTATTTGGCTTTTGTAAGATATTCTTGTGAAACATCAACTAAAAAACGATTTGCTAAAAATTTTCTTCCAATCAACATAGGATATTTCATATCTGAACGATTTGTAAGGGATATAACAGTTGTATATCTTTTATTATAAAATAATATATCCACTTTAATAGAAGCTCTTATTTGAATTGTGCCATTTGAACTTTTAACTTTTTTTATTTTGTAAAGTGGCATTTTTATTTTTTTTGTATGATAAGCAGGATGAATTTTATCTAATAATGTAAAATGTACAAAATTTTCATCATCGATATAAATATCATCACAATGTAGTGAATTAGAGTCAGCACCTGTATCTATTTTTGCATCTAAATCAAACAATTCTAAATCTAGTATTGATACTATTTCTCTTTTACCTATAATCTTTTTTTGTGACATAATAAACCTCTCTAAAAGAATATTATATCACAAAATAATTTCATAAAAATATGAAATTTATTTTCTACTATCCACTGCTTTTTGTAATATTTTAATAACATCTTCCAAATTTTCATAAGGAATATGTGATTTCCATTGAATATCTTGTCCATTTAAAGATATACCGATACTTACGATATCTGGAGTATCTTTTCCGTAAGGTTCAGTTACATTTGAAATAGAAATTTTACCTTTTTTTGTACCAGCTAAATCTAATGTTCCTAGTTCTGTAATAGTTGACATATTAAATCCTTTTTGTTTTATGAAAATTTTACAACAATAAACTTTTTTTTAATTAAAATTAAAATATTTCAGATGAAGGTTCTGCTAAATAAAAACCTTGGAATTCATCAATACCTAATTCTAAAGCCATATTAAATACCTCTTCAGTATGGATATATTCAGCAATAGTTTTTATATCCAATGCCCGACTAAATTCCACAACTGATTTTACCATTTCATAAGAATTTTTATCCTTATTAAGATTCTTAATTAAAGATCCATCTAACTTCAAATAGTTTGGTCTCATTTTTAAAATATGTGCAAAATTTGAATATCCTGTACCAAAATCATCAATTGCAATTTTAATTCCTTGATTTCTATACTTTAAAATAAATTCTTCTAACAAACTATAATCAGTAATATAATCACTTTCAAGTATCTCAAATACAATTCTTTCTTTATCTTTTACTTCAATTTTTGCTAGACTTGCATCTAAAGAGTTTATAAATTCATTGTCTAAAATATCTTTAAAACTTAGATTTATTGATATTTGCTTATCTATTTTTGTTAAATCTTCTAATGCTTTAGAAATTACCTTATATGACAACTGCAAATATTGTTTTGTTTTAACCGAAACATCTAAAAATAGATTTGGACTAATATAGCTTACTTCACCATTTTCATCTTCATCTCGTATTCTCATTAGAGTTTCATATTTAACAATATTTTTATTTTTATCGAAAATTGGTTGATAAAAAGGTACAACATTATCAGATTTTATTGCATCTTTTATTTTTTCTTTCCAATAAATAGATTTTTTAATCATATCTTTTGTATCTATTTCATTGTTATATACAAAAAATGGCATATTATTTTTTTTAGCTCTTTTTAAAGCAATAGCTGCTGTTTTTATTGGTTCTTCTTGTGCTATTGAAATACCTAAAGTAATATTTATATAAATATCTATATCTAATTCTTCCACATAAATTGAAGAATATTTAAAAACATTACCTAGCTCTTGAATAAATTCCCCATATTTAGTAAATCCCATCATTCTATGATCACATAATCCGTATACATTTCCATAAATTCTATAAACTGTAACATCATATTTTGATGCAAATTCTGTTAATACATTTGCAACTTTTATTAAAACAGTGTTTCCTATAGAAAAACCATAAAGTTCATTTATATCATCAAAAGAATCAATATCAAGTAATGCAATTGAAATAAAATCATTATTTTTAATATCATCTTCTAAGGCATATCTATTTTTTAAATTCGTAAGATCATCATAATATAATCTACTTTCTATTTCTTTTGTTTTTATTTGAATTTGTTCTTCTATAGCTTCACTATTATTTTTTGCTTGATGAACTAAAGTATTAATTTGTGAAGTTAAAAAACTAAGTTTATTTTTTACTTTTTCAGGATTATTTAGAATTAGATTTGCATTTTGGATTTCTTGAATAATTTTATTAATAGGAACAATTATTTTAAGTGTTATAAATATCCCTATTAATATCAATGCACTAAATAAGAAAATTGAAGTTTCAAGAATTAATAGATTAATTCCATCAGTAGACGAAAGGAATTCTTCTTCGTATATTGAAGAAACAATATATACATTTAAAAACTGATTATAATCTACCCAAGATATTTTTTTATATTTGAAATTATTTAAATCATCAACTCTATTCCAGTTATATTGAAGTGGCTCATTCTTTTTATAACTATTTTTAATTTCATCAAATAATTTCTTTCCATTTGATAACACAACTTGTAATTCTTCTTGATTTCTAAATTCACCACTTGGATCAAAAATAATTTTTCCACTATCACTAATTAAATATACATGACCAAAATCACCTAAGGCAAAAGTTTCAAGCATACTTTCTAACTCTTTTGTTAAAATATCTTTATCTTGAATTTCTGTAGATTTATTATTTACTATTTTAATAAACTTGTCGAAATGACTTTTTGTATTACGTATTTCTGTTTGAATCAGATAATTACTTACTTTTGGTGATAAAAAAAATACTACGAAAAGAAGATAAGATAAAACACTTAAAACAATTAAAAGTGATATCTTTAAAAATATTTTATTTGTCACCTTGTGCCTTTTTTAATTATAAGATATTTGCTATTCTTTCACCAAATTTTATATTTTTATCAGTTAAATCATCTATTTCAACCATTTCATTTTCCCAAAACATTACAACTGTAGAACCCATTTTAAAATATCCTAAACATTCACCTTTTGATATTTCTATATTTTCATAAGTATAAACTTTCATCTCTTTTGCATTTGTATTTGTTTCAACTCTATTTTCAAATTCAAATACCATTTGTCCAACATTTAATGCCCCAACAAATACCATATAAAATATTTTTCCATCTCGTTCACATTCTAAAATAACTCTTTCATTTTGAACAAAAAGTTCAAATTCTTTTTTAAGATACTTTAAATTTACAGGATAAAGTTTTCCAGGAACATGAATCAGCTTTAAAAGTTTAAAATCACAAGGGGCATGATATCTATGATAATCTTTTGGAGATAAATAAAAATTCATAAAAGAACCATTTTTTATTCTTTCAAAATTAGAGCTACAATAGTAAGTCAATAATTCCTCAACACTATACTCCATACCTTTAATTTGTAAAACAATATCATTTTGGATTTTTCCACATTGCGTGATAAAGCTATCTGTAGGTGAAATAATAACATTTTGAGCTAAATCTATTTCTCTTTTTATAATTAATTCTCTAGTAAATAAATCATTTAAAGATTTATAATATCTAGCGTGTTTAAATTCACTCATATTTAAACCCATTAATTTTACGTAACTTAAATTTATTAATTTTTGAATAAATGAAGGGAACTCTTTCTTCGCAAATTTCCCAAAGTTTAAAGAGATTAGATTTGTTATATGCATTATTTTCCTTTTACTGTTATCGGTTATAATAATTCTATCTATTTTTTCTTCTTAAATTGCTTTAATAGAATTTTTTAGATACTCTTCATCTTTAAATAATTAATTTCCAAGGAATATTTTATGTATAAAATAATTGTTTCTAATCAGTGTGAATGCTTTAAAAATAGTGAATTAAAGAATAATTTAACATTTGAATCAAAAGATGTTGCCTTAAGTAAAGCTATAGAGATGAAAAATATTATGAATAATGAGTTTTGTAAAAAACATCATTTTGAATTACAAGAAATGTTTAATAATTTTGTTATTTCATTTTATAGTGAAGCAAGAGATAATTGCTGTGGAAATGGTTGTTGCATGTAAGCAACAACTATTTCTTAGGCATTAGTACGTACATTTTACCTTTTTCTTTCATTCGTCCTGCGTAGTCAAAAGCATTATCTCCAAATCCCCAGAAAAAATCTGCTCTAATCTTACCTTTAATAGCTCCACCAACATCTGCTGCCACCATTAATTGATTAATTGGTTTTTTATCAACTGGATTTGTTGTATTTAAAAAAACTGGCATTCCAAGAGGAATAACACTTCTATCAACAGCTATATTTCTTTTTGCAGTTAGTGGAGAACCTAAACTTCCTGTGGCACCTTGATTAGACTTTTGAAAAAATACATAACTCTCATTTTGATTTAAAACCTCATCCATTTTTGAAGGATTTTTATCTAAATAACGTTTCATACCCTGAGCAGATAATTCATCTTTTGTAATGTAACCGCGATTAAGCATATACATTCCAATACCTTTAAATTTTCTTCCATTTTGCTCAGCATATCCAACATTTATTAGTTCCCCTGTATCCAATAATACTTTTCCTGAACCTTGAACATGGAGTAAAAAAACATCAACTTTATTATCTACATAAACAATAGGTTCAAGCTCTTTACTTGGATTAGTCTCTATTTCTTGTCTTGAATCATAAGGAACTACTTTATTTCCAACTAATTTCCCTCTTAATTTATAACTTTTTAAATCAGGATAAATTGATGTAAAATCAACTATATACATATCTTTTGGAGTTTTATATAAAGGGTATTTAAATCTAGCAGTTTTTTTCAAACTACCATATAACAAAGGCTCATAATAACCTGTTATTAATCCTTCATCTGAAGAATTTTCATCTAAAAGTTTATAAGGTTGGAAATTCAAAGTAAAAAATTTCTTTCCATCTGTTTCAGATTCTGCTTTTAAACAAACACTTCTAAATAATTCATTATTTTTTGATCTTTTACAATCTTTTTTGAAAACTTCAAGCGCATAATTTAAATCATCTTTGAAAAATCCATCAATGTCATTAAAACTCACAGCTTTCATATTCTCTGTAGTTACTTTAGTTGGTGCTTCCACAACTTTTTCTTCTTTTGGAACTACTACTTCTTCTTTCATTGTACAACCTGAAAAGAATAAAGTTGTAATAATAAACATATATATAATTAATTTCATAGGCAACTTCTTGATGTTAATGGGGTCGAATGTACTTCTTTTAATCCACACTCTTCACAAATAAATTCAACATCATTTATACCAGAACAGCCATGGTTTTTAAGTATATTTGATTTTATTATTTCAGATCTAAATGTAGTATTTGTTTTTTCATCAAAAAAAACTTTTGCAGTTTCTCCACAAGAAGGGCATTCACCTTTGAGTAATCTTTGTACTCTTGAGGTTTTATTTTTAAAATATAAAAAGACAGAAAAAATAACTATTAAAAATAGTATTAATAAAAAAAATATGTATTGCATAAAGTAGAGATTTACTCTACTTCAGCGTCGATAACGTCGTCATCATCTTTTTTTGCTTTTTGGTTTGGTTGAGCACCTGCTTCACCACCCTCTTTTTTATACATAGCTTCTGCTAATTTATGAGATTTTTCAGTTAATGTTTTTAATTTAGCTTCAATTTCTTCTTTTGTAGCATTTTCATTTTTTAGAACTTCTTCTAATTCAGCTGCTGCATCAATAATTGCTTTTTTCTCTTCTTCACTAACTGCGTTTTCATTTTCTTCTAAAGTTTTTCTTGTTGAATGTAAAA
>CAZDFZ010000087.1:0-6580 GCA_964504855.1 uncultured Aliarcobacter sp. | reverse complement strand
ATGGAACTGTGGCTCGTGGTGGATGTTCATTTTGTGAAAATGATTCTTTCTCACCAAATCTTCAAGAAAAGAAAACGAAATTTAAATTAAATCCTAGAATTAATGAAAATCCTTATTTGGATAATCAATTAAAGCAATTGGAAATGCAGTTCTTAGCAACAAAAAAAAGGCTTGAAAATAAGTTTGGAGCTAAAAAATTTATAGTATATTTTCAATCTTTTACAAATACTTATGCGCCATTTTCAACATTGAAGGCATTGTATGAAAAAGCACTTAGCTTTGAGAATGTTATTGGGTTGAGTATTGGAACAAGAACTGATTGTGTAACTGATGAAATATTAGATTATTTGCTTGGATTATCACAAGAAAAAGAGATTTGGGTAGAGTATGGAATTCAATCATTTTTTGACGAAACATTAGTTCGAATAAATCGTGGTGATAATTCTGCTAATATGAAGTATTGGATTAAACGAAGTAAAGAAAAAGGTTTAAATATTTGTGGACATTTAATCTATGGATTGCCTGATGAAACACAAGAAATGATGTTAGAGACTTTTAGACAAACATTAGAATTAAATGTAGATTCAATAAAATTTCATCCATTATATGTTGTTAAAAATACACTTCTTACAAATGAGTTTAAAAAAGGAAAATTCACTCCAATAAGTGAAGAACTTTATATTGACACGGTTGTAAAATCAATAGTAAATTTACCTCAAAATGTTTCGGTTCAAAGGGTTACGGCTGGAATTGATGATGATACATTATTGTCACCTCAATGGTGCAGAAATAAACATACTCAAATGAGAAATATAAGATTGGCTTTAGAAAAAGAAGGATTTAATTATTAAAATAGAGTAGGAATTTTTCCTAATTCTATTTCATTTTTAAAAGATAATCAACTACATTTTCAATAAAAGCATCATTTTTTTTGTCTTTTCTATATGCTATATATAATTTTCTCAACATCTTCTGATTTCCTATTTTTGATTCATATAACGCACCAGCTTTTAATAAAGATTCTATAGCATTTCTTGAAACAATAGAAACTGTTGGCATTGCATTTTTATCTGAATGTAAAACTGTTTGAACAATTGTTGTTGCTGATGTAACTTCACTTGTTACATTAAATGTATCACAATCAGGATAATTTGCTTTTTCTAAACACTCTTTAAAAAGTAATCTAGTGTTAGACTCAGGATTTCTACATACCCATTTATATGATAATAAATCTTCAGCCTTTGCTTTTGCAGGAAGCTTTTGATTAGAGAAAATTACAATTTCATCTTCCATCCATTCTTTATAAATAATATCGTCATTTGGAACATAATTTTCAACAAGTGCAATATCAATTTTTTTATCTAATAAGTCTTCAATTGCTTCATGTGACACTGAAACGTTAATTGATACATCATTATGAATATTTTCTTTTAAGTTATTTAAAAATCTTGGTAGTATATAGTTTCCAATAATGAATGATGCACCAAAAACAAAAGTTACATTTTTATTCATAATTTTTAATAATTCTTTTTCTCCATTTGCTACACATTTCTCGATTTTTAGGGCAATTGCATGAAGCATTTGCCCTTCTTTTGTTAGTTTGATTCCATTTTTTTTCCTATCAACAACCTGTACATCTAAATAATCTTCTATAAATTTCATTTGTTGAGTTACAGCAGGTTGTGAAATACCAAGTTTTGCTGAAGCTTTTGAAAAAGATTTCTCGCTTACAACAGTTAAAAAAGTTTCTAATTTCGCAAAATCAGTAAGCATCATAACATCCTTAAAATAATTTATGATAATAATAACATTTATTTATATATAGAATAATTAAGAGCAATAATGAATTTATTTAATATATGATATAATAATAGATTATTGGAGAAAAAATGTCTGAAAATTTATTATCGTCACTAAATGAATCACAAAAAGTTGCTGCACAACATATTGATGGACCTATGCTTATTCTTGCTGGTGCAGGTTCTGGTAAAACAAAAACAATAACTACAAGACTTGCTTATTTAATATCAATAGGTATAGATCCAAGATCTATATTAACTCTTACTTTTACAAATAAAGCTGCAACTGAAATGAGAGAAAGAGCATATTCAATGCTTGATTCGTCGATGATAAATACTCCACCTCTTCTTTGTACATTTCATAAATTTGGACTTCTATTTTTAAAATTTCATATGAGTGAATTGAATAGAAAAAATAATTTTATAATAATTGATACAGATGACAAAAAAAGAATAATTAAATCTTTAGAAAAAGATATTCCAACTGCATTATTAGTTTCAGAAATTTCTAGATATAAAAATTCATTGTTGACTCCAGCAGAAGCAAAAAGTGCAGCTCAGTTAAAGCTTTATCAACAAATAGCTGATATTTATGAACAATATGAAGCATATTTAGAAAAAAACAATCTTGTGGATTTTGATGATTTACTATTATTGCCATACAAAATTTTAAAAGATAATCAGAAATTGGCTCTTGAAATTAGTCAAAAATATCAATACATAATGGTAGATGAGTATCAAGATACAAATGAGCTTCAATATCGACTTTTAAGATTGTTATGTTCAAGTCACAATAATCTTTGTGTTGTGGGTGATGATGACCAATCTATTTATGGATGGCGTGGAGCAACAATAAAAAATATTCTAAATTTTTCAGAACATTTTGAAAATACTAATGTTGTAAAACTTGAAGAAAATTATAGATCAACTGATACAATTTTGAATCATGCTAATCAATTAATTGAACACAATCGTGATAGACTTGGAAAAAAGTTAATTGGAACAAGACAAAAGGGTGATTCTATAAGAATTTATGAATCACAAGATGAAAATGAAGAAACAAGAAAAATAATTGATGATATAAAACAATTAATAAATAGTGGTACTAATCCAAAAAATATAGCAATTTTATTCAGAGTAAATGCTTTATCAAGAGCTTTAGAAGAAGGTTTTAATAAAGCAGGATTGAACTACAAATTAGTTGGTGGAATGAAATTTTACGAAAGAAGTGAAATTAAAGATTTAATTGCATATTTTAGAATTTTAACAAATTCAAATGATAATTTCTCAATAAAAAGAATTATTAATAAACCAAAACGTGGAATTGGTAAAACAACAATTGATAAGCTTGAAGCTATTTCTATAGAAAGAGGGAAATCAATTTTTGATTTGATTCAACAATTAGATTCAGAAGAGATAAGTTCAATTGTTGGTAAAAAGAATTCAAGAACACTAAAAGTTTTTGAAGCATCTATTTTGGATTTAAAAGAGTTATTAAATCAATCAAAAATGAAATTTTTTGATAGTTTTGAAGAAACATTTGATTATAGAGCTTCATATGATAACCTTCCTGACGGTTTTGAAAGACAAGCAAATATAGATGAATTTTTTGGATATATTAGAGATTATTTTATTCAAAATCCACATTTAGATTTAAAAGATTTTTTAAATGAAATTGCACTTGAAAGTGAAAATGATGATTATAATGGTGAAGCTGTGTCAATGATGAGTATACATGCTGCAAAAGGATTAGAATTTAAAAAACTATTTATTATAGGATTTGAAGAAGGATTTTTCCCAATAGTTGGAGATGGAAGTGATTTAGAAGAGGAAAGAAGATTAGGCTATGTGGCAATTACAAGAGCTATGGATAATTTAACACTTTCATTTGTTCATTCAAGATTTTATAAAGGAAAAAGAACAGCTTTAACAAAAAGTAGATTTTTAAGTGAAAGTGGACTTATAAAAGGAAGTCTTACTATTGAAAAACAATCAGGCTTTAAAAAAGGTGATTTAGTACAGCACAAAATATTTGGAATGGGACGAGTTGTAAAAGCTACAAGTGCGGGGAAAGACTATAAACTGACTATAAATTTTGGTGGAACACATAGAGATATTTTATCTTCATTTGTTCAAAAAGCTTAATTGGAATTACTTTGCAAAAACGATTTTATGATAAAGAACCAATAAATAAATTGATAGTTGTGAATAAGCCTATTTTTATTAGTTCAAATTTTTATTTGACAAAAATTAAAAAAAAATATAAAAATAAAAAAGCTGGATTTAGTGGAACATTAGATCCTTTTGCAAAAGGATGTTTGATAGTTGCATTTGGTCAATATTCTAAACTTTTCAAATATTTAAAAAAAACTCCAAAAACTTATAAAGCTGTAATTTGGCTTGGTGCTCAATCTGAATCATTTGATATCGAAAAAGTTACAAGTGTAAATTTGATAGATAAAATTAATATTGAAGATATAAAATCAAAACTTAATTCATTAGTTGGAGATATAGAATACACACCTCCAAAATTTTCTGCAAAAAGAATAGATGGAGTTAGAGCTTATGAACTAGCAAGAATGGGTGAAGATGTAGAACTAGGTAAATGTGAAATGCATATATATAGTACAAAATTTATTTCTTATAGACATCCATTTATTACATTTGAGACAACAGTAAGTGAAGGTTCATATATTAGATCATTTGCTCAAATATTATTAGAAAAATTAAACAGTGTAGGAACTTTATCTTATTTAGAAAGAATAAATGAAGGTGCATTTTTCTTTGACAATGAAAAAGAGTTAGATCCTTTAGATTATTTAGATTTGCCAATTAATAACTATACAGGCACAGTTGATTGGTTAGATAAAGGTAAGAAAATTTCATTGGAATATTTAGAAAAAAAAGAAGATGGAAAATATTTGATAATTACAGATGATTTTTTTAGTATCGTAGAAATACAAAATGAAGAAGTGACATATTTATTAAATAAGGTAAATAGAATATGAATGAAATGATAGAAAAATCGTATGCAAAAGTGAATATCTTTTTAAAAATTTCAAATAAAAGAGAACAATACCACGAACTTGTATCAAGATTTGTAAGAGTACATAGTTTGTACGATATTGTTTCTTTTGTAAAAACTAGCAGGAAAGCTTTTGATATTATAGGTGATTTTGGTTGCAATTTAGAATCAAATACTGTATATAAAGCATACAAATTATTAGAAGATTATCCAATAGTTAAAAACTTTTTTGAAAACTATAGTGTTAAAATTGAGAAAAATATTCCAGAATTTGCTGGACTTGGTGGCGGAAGTTCAAATGCTGCTACATTTTTAATTATGGTGAATAAATATTGTAATTTGAATTTATCGAAAGATGAACTTTGTCAAATGGCAGTAAAAATAGGAGCAGATGTTCCTTTTTTTGTATATGAATATGATAGTGCAAATGTTACAGGTATTGGTGAAATTGTTGAAAAGTTCGATGAAGAGATATTAGATATAAATACAATTACTCCTAAAATAAAATGTAACACGGGTGAAATTTTTAAAAATTTCAGAGAAAATTTTTATAAACAAATTTCAGAAAAAGATGCAGTTGAATTATTAAAAATAAAATCAATAGAAATATTGAAAAAATTTCATATAAAAGAGGCTAATGATTTATATGAACCTGCATTAAATCTATATCCACAATTAAGTGAATATGAAAAAGATAATTGGTTTTTTAGTGGAAGTGGAAGTTCATTTTTTAAGGTAAATAATGTCGAATAAAAAAGATACAAAAAAGAATTTAGTTTTTAAAAATAAAAAAGCATTTCATGACTTTACTATATTAGATACTTTAGAAGCAGGTATTATGCTTGAAGGAAGTGAAGTAAAGGCAATTAGAGATGGAAGAATAAATTTAAAAGATTCTTTTGTTAGGATAATTAAAGGTGAAGTTTTTTTATTAAATGTACATATTTCTCATTTAAGTACAACACATACAACATATAGACCAGATGAAAGAAAAGATAGAAAACTTCTTTTGCATACTAAGCAAATCGAAAAGTTGTATTCTAAGGTTACAAAAGATGGAATAACTTTAATCGCAACAAAATTATATTTTAATGATAAAAATAGGATTAAAGTTGAAGTAGCAACGGCTCAAGGTAAAAAACTTTACGATAAAAGAGAAGATATGAAAGTTAAAACTATGCAAAGAGAGACTCAACAACTTCTAAAATCAGTGAAATAAGATATTTTTTATCTTGTTTTATAAGTATAAATTATAATAAAAATAGTATTTTGTTTGTTAATTATTCGTTAATTTTTTTGTTAATTTTAAGTTTTTGTAGGCTATGATTAGCACAATGAGTGACATTTTTGTGACTTGTATATAAAATTAGTAGGAGGAGATTGATGCAAAACGGTGCACAAATTGAGTACGATTACTCAGTTGCAAAGGCCTTTACATTTGCAACAATTTTGTTTGGTATCATAGGTATGACAATTGGTGTTATACTTGCGTTTCAATTGGCGTTTCCACAGTTAAATTATTTAGCTGGAGAATATGGTACATTCAGTAGACTAAGACCTTTACACACTAATGGTGTTGCTTTTGGTTTTTCTCTAAGTGGTGTTTTTGCAGGTTGGTATTATATTTCACAGAGAGTTTTAAAAGTTTCATTAAAAGAGTCACCTTTTTTAATGGCGATTGCTAAATTACACTTTGTATTATATTTTATCACTATTTTATTAGCTGTTGTTACTTTATTTATGGGTATCACAACTT
>CAZDFZ010000086.1:0-6599 GCA_964504855.1 uncultured Aliarcobacter sp. | reverse complement strand
TCTATACTTTTTATTTTTGATGGTATTGATAAACACATACAATTTTTCCTTTTAATCTATTATTTGTAAAACAATTTTATGAATGATTCTGCAACGCAAGGGTAAAAATCTTTGATTTTTGGGTACCCACCGTGAAGCCTAAATGAATAAAATTCGTTTTAGAAATTTATCTCATCTTTCTTTTGAAATTAATCCAATCAATTACATTTTGAAGTGATTGTTTATCTTTGATATTTACTTCTAAAATATCTACATTTGGTTTTAGTTTTCTAGCTTCTAATTTCTCTTTTTCAATATCATAATCAAAATATGGAAGTAAATCAGTTTTTGTTATAAGTATTAAATCTGCACTTCTAAACATAACAGGATATTTTGCTATTTTGTCTTCACCTTCAGGAACTGAAACAAGAACTATATTTAAGTGTGTTCCCACATCATAAGATGCTGGACATACTAAATTTCCTACATTTTCAACAAAACAAACATCAATATCAGCAAGTTTTATATCATGTAAACCCTTATGCACCATAAAAGCATCTAAATGACAAGCACTTCCTGTTTGAATTTGAACTGCATTTATACCTTTTGCTTTTAGTCTATCAGCATCCCTTGAAGTCTCTAAATCACCCTCAACAACAGCAAATTTGAAATCTACCATATCAGCTAGGTTTTCTAAAAGTGTTGTTTTCCCACTTCCAGGACTACTCATTAGATTTATTCCTAAAACTTTATGTTGATCAAAATGAGCTCTATTGTGAGATGCCTCATGGTCATTTTTATCCAATATCTTTTTAATTACAGATATTGTTTTAGAATCATTCAGCTGTGGATTATGATGAAGAGTTTCATGAGCTGCTTGATGAGTTGTACTCCAAGCCATATTATCGTGTGGATGGTCATGATCGTGAACTAATCCATGATTATGTTCATCGTGGTGATGGTGATGTTCTTGACCTGCTATTACACAACCGCAATCTTTACACATATTTATTCCTTTTTGTTTAAACTATTTTTGTGAATATTTATTCATTTTGGTTAGTTTAACTCAAAAAATCTAAAGGAAGTATAATTTTAATTTGCAGTTGTGTATTTTTAGAACAAAGCAGTATTTATCATGACTAAAATCAATAGAATCAATCATAAAAAATGTTAGAATCGCTCCATGATTTGCCACAACTGTAACAATACAACTTTTTATACCCTTGCAAATGATTACATCAAATGTAAAACTTGTGCAAAAAAATATTCTTTAAAAAAATTGGAAAAAGACCAATTAGTCATTATAAAATTTTGCGAGAATAAAAATGCTCTTGAAGTTTCGAGAGAATTAGAATTAAACTATAAAACCGTAAAAGACAGATTTGATATATTTAGAAAAAAAATAGCAATCCATTTAGAAGAAGAATATAACTCTTCAATCAAAGATTACAATGAATACGAAGAGTTTTATTATATAAAAGAGCGAGAAAAGAAAAAAAAGAAAAAATCTTTAAGTGAAGCTATAAATATTATGGGATTTTACTCAAATCAAAAAGTTTATACACTTCTAATGCCAAAAATTGGTAAACGAGCCTTTGATATAGAAGATGGATTTATTCAATATCTAAACTGGAATAAAATTCATTCACAAAACTCTCATCAAACAAAACTAAATCAATTTTGGGCATTTTTAGAAGAAAATCTAAAAAAATATAAAGGTGTAGAAGAAAGCAACTTCTTCTATTATCTAAAAGAAGCAGAATTTAGATTTAACTACATAAAAGAAGAACAAATAGAGATTTTAAAAAATATAACTTTCTAATTTTGAATCTTTTAGTTTATAAATAGTTGGAGTAAGCTTTTCAATAAAACTTTTATGGTGAGATACTATTATCATAGATTTTTTTATAGAATTTAGTATTTTTACAATTTTCTCTTCAGACTCTTCATCTAAAGCATTTGTTGGTTCATCAAGAAGTAAAATTTTTGGTTTTAATATAAGCAATCCAGCAAGTGCAACTATCTTTTGCTCACCTCCACTTAAATCAAAAATTATTCTATCTCTTAAATGTGTTATTTGTAACTCTTGCAAAATTTCATCTGCTTGTTTTATAGATTCATCTTTTGAAATACCTCTAGCTCTTAAAGAAAAAATTACATCTTCTAAAACAGTTGGACATAAAAAATGGTTTGTTACATCTTGAGGAAGATATGCTATGTCATTTCTATAATTTTTAAATTCATTAAGAGTATTTATTTTGTTATGAAAAATCTCTATATAGCCATTTGTAGGAGAGATAAGTCCAGCTATAATTTTTAAAAGTGTACTTTTCCCACTTCCATTTGAGCCAATTATTGCTATTTTTTCTTCATGTCCTAAATTTATATTTATATCTTTAAATAGCTCTTTTTTTTCATTTGAATAAGATATATTTCTTAAATTAAGCGAACAACTCATAAACAACCTTTAATAAAATTATAATAACAAAAATAAATATCAATTTTTCAGAAAAACCAATTTTTGATGAGTTTAAAAAATATATTCTATTTTCAAAACCTCTAGCACTCATACTACATCTCATATCTTCTGATTTTTTTATAGCTTTTATAAAAATCATGGCAAAAATATTCCCATAAGTTTGATAGGTAAACATTGAAGTATTTGATACAAAACCTCTTGCTTTTAAACTATCTTTTGTTTTTTTTAAATCCATCATCAAATAATCAATCAATGAAAGTGTAAAATAAAAAATGCTCACTATTTTTGGTGAAAAATTTAAACTATCCAATCCTCTTACTATATCATAACCTTTTGATTTATAAAAAATTGATATATTAAATAAAAGTATCATATTTACTCGAACAAAAAGATCTAAAGCTTCTTTTTGATTTTGAAAATATACAAAAATCACAAGAAATAGTATAAAAAAATTTAGAAAAAATAGTTTTCTAAAAATCTTAAAAATAGACTCTTTTTCACTTATTAAAACCATAAAAAGTGGAATTAAAAATATATACTCAAAAGAGAAAAATGCCACAATTAAAGAGTATAAAAAAGCATTTATAAGATTTAGGGATTGCTTATTCATTTTTTAAATCTTTTTAAAAGGAAAAATATCAAAAGTATTGACATCAGAGCAATTAATATTTTTATACTTTCAGCTCTTTTTTCCTTTATTTTATGTTCATTTATATCTTCAGTTTTTAAATTTTCAATTTCTATTTTTTCTATTGCTATATGTCCACCACTTGCATCAACTACAACTTCTATATTTTTATTTGTAGGTTTATAGTTGTATTTTCCCTCATCATTTAAAATATCTTCAAGTAAAATTTTCTCATCACTTTTTATGATTAATTTACAATTTTTACAAGGTGCTCCACTTGCGAAATATGAATAAATCTCTAAGCTATCATTCTCATTTGTCACAAAAAGATTTAATTTATGTGCAAAAGAAAAACTAAAAAATATTGCTAATATAAAAAAATATTTCATCTATTCTCCAATATTTTTGGATAAACTTTTTTGATAAATAGAAGTAAAAACATACTTACAAACCCTTCAATAGTCATAGTAAATAAATTAACTGCAAATATACTATAAGCAGCCCATTCATATTCTGATTTTGAAAAATATAAAATTAAAACCAAAAAAAATGTAGCAAAAAATGCTCCTAAAAATCCTATTAAAAAGAATCTAATTTTTTCATTTATTTTAAAAAATAATTCATTTTTATTTACATAATAAACAATAACCGCTGGTGTTGCCATAATAAAAAGATTTACACCCAAAGATGTAATACCACCATATCCTAAAAGTAAAGCTTGAAGTAAAAGTGCCACAAAAATTGCTACAAAACTACTCCAAGATATAAGTATCCCAATCAAACCTAAAAGTATTAAATGTATTTGAGTTACTCCAAAAGGAATATGAATAAATGAAGCTATAAAAAACATTGCACTTGCAACTGCTGTCAATGAAATATCATCATTTTTCAACTCTTTTATAGCTTTATATAAAGCAACAACTGATATAGCTGTTACAACAGCCGTTGCTTCAAATGTCAAAACGCCATCTGCTATATGCATATTAATAAGCCTTTATCCAAATAAGTGCACCATTTTCAACAGGATACATTTTTCCATCTGTATGTTTTAATTGACCCTCTTCAATAAGTGCTGCAAATCCCCACCAACCTTTATGATTCATAACAAATGAAAAAACTCCATTATCATCAGTTTTTACTACTTGTGTTATATGAGATTGAGTTGGAGCTTTCAGTCCAAATTCATTATAAAGCTCAACTTCCACTTCTACATTTGAAGCTGGTCTTCCATCATGTAAAACTTTTCCTTGAAATAAATTTCCACTATATAAAGCAAATGGTTTTACCATTGGAATTATCTCATATTTTAAGCCAATTGGTTTATCCCAACCATCTTCAAGACCAAATGAACTAATAATCAATTTTGGAACATGAGAGATAAATTTTTCTTCTGCTGATTCAAAGTATGGTTGTGGCTGAACAAAAAACTTATAAACTCCTGGAGTTTTTATATCGTATGAACTTTTCCAAGATTTATGATCAAATTTTTTTGATTCACTTAAAGGTAAAGATTTATCCAAACTATTTAAAAAAAGTTTTGGTTGCTCCAAAGTCATTCCACTTTGTTCAAATGGATGAATAAATGAAATATCAAAATCAACTTTTGCATTTTTTTTATCAGATATATTATCTGAACTTGGTAAAAATGATAGAAAATGAGCATTTGCAAATATCGCAAAACAAAAAGTTAGAATAATGATTTTTTTCAGCATTTTATCTATCCTATTTTTAATTTTAGGAATTATAATAGCTATGTAGTAATTGTAAAATAAATTTTTGATTTTCTTATATACTTTTTGAACAAACAAGGCTAATCGTAAAATTGCCTTGTTTTTATTTATAAAGCTTTATATATATTAATCAACTCATTTTTATCAATTTTATGGTTTGTGTTATAAGGGAATTTTTCTAATATTATAACATCAGAAGGAATCATATAATAAGGAAGAACTTTAGAAACTTCTTCTTTTAAATCTTCAATATTTACAGCAGATTTTACAACTATAAATGTAATTAATTTTACAACTTCTGTCCCTCTTTTTAAAGGAATTGTAATAGCTTCACTTACATCTGAACAGTTTGTAAACTCTTTATCTATTTCTCCAAGTTCTATTCTAAATCCATGAAGTTTAATAAGCTCATCTTTTCTATTTGCGAAAAACAACATATCATCTTCAAAATAACCATAATCACCAGTTCTAAAACTTCGTTTTTCATATTTTGCTTCAAATTTTTGACTATTTAAAACATCATTTTTAAAATATCCAATAGAAACGTTATCTCCAACTATTTCCATTTCACCGATATTTTCAGCATCAATATCTAATAAATTTATAGTTGTATTCTTTTTCACATACCCTACTGGTAAATTTTTTGGATATTTTGCAATAATTTCAGGTGTAATATCAACCAAAGTTGTAGCAACTGTAGCTTCTGTTGGTCCATAAGTATTTAAAACTTTTGAAGCTGGGAAATTGTTTAATATTCTTTTTGCAGTAGTTGAAGGTAAAACTTCTCCACAGAAAAGGAAAGTTTTTAAAGCTTCCATTTCATTACTTGTAAATTCACTAGAAAGTAAATATCTACTAATAAATGATGGAGTTGAAACCCAAGTATTACAAGAGTAAGTTTTTAATCTTTGGAAGTAATCAATATGTGTTTCTATCGTTTCTCTACTATTTAAAACTATTGTTCCACCAAATAATAAAAATCCAACTAATTCATAAACAGATAAATCAAAACTAAAAGGGGCTTGATTCATAAAAATATTGCTAGAAGAGAAGTTAAAATCCTCTTTTAACCAAGTTGCAAAATCTAATATAGAATCTCTAGTGATTTGAACACCTTTTGGCTCACCTGTACTTCCAGAAGTGAATATAATATATATTATTGGATCAACTCTAAAATAAGATGTTTCAAGATTATTTGCATCAAACTCTATACAATCATCAACTATATTAATCACTAAAGAAGAGTTAACAATAGTCGCAATTTTATTAAGTCTTTCTTTTGGATAAATAGTATCAATTGGAATATACGGATACCCCAAACTCATACAAGCAACCATACTCACAATAAATTTTACTTCTTTGTGTCCAAATATAATTACAGGATGACCTTTAGGTAAATTATAAGTTAAAAGCTCTGCTTTTAGTTTTTCTACTTCAAATTTAAACTCTGCCCAAGTTAAATCTTTATCACTTCCACATATAGCTAATTTATCAAAATCTTTATCACACTCAACAAACTCTAATAATCCTAAATCAAATTTCATATTGGAATTCTCCCACTAAAAAAGTAAAGTGCTAAAACAGCACCATTTATCATCAAAAATCGTTTTAAATTTATACTAATAATTTCTGGAAAAATTGTGAAATAATCAAATCCACCTTTTTTAACATAAACCACATAAATATTATGAACAGCAGAGTAAATACCAAATAAAAATCCACTAAATATAAAATACCAAGTAAATCCATTCCACATTCCCATTAATAAAAATGTAGAAATAAT
>CAZDFZ010000085.1:0-6908 GCA_964504855.1 uncultured Aliarcobacter sp. | reverse complement strand
TAATTTTGTCTTAAAAGTTCATCTTGTATCTCTTCAAGTTTTATTTCACTTAATAAAAATAGGTCCTCGTGGTTCGCATCTAGTCTATTTGCTCTTAGTTTTATTTGCCCAGCACTCTCTTCTCCTGATACATATAAAACCTTTTTACCAGATTTTGAGATACTCCCCGCAACTTTTAAAAGTAGTGTTGATTTCCTAACACCTGGACTTCCACCAATTAGTGTAAGGCTTCCTGGAACTATACCTCCTCCTAAAACTAAATCAAATTCATCGTTAAAAGATGAAAATCTTGTAACATCATCTTGTTCTATTTGAGTTATTGGTTTTGCTTTTGAAGAACTATTTATAATTTTTGAACTATTTTTTAAAACTTTTTGTTGTTCTTGATTTAACTCTATAAATGAATCCCAAGAACCACAATTTGGACATTTTCCTAGCCATTTTGTGCTTTGCTCTCCGCAGTGTTGACACTCAAAAAGTGATATTTTCTTTTTTGCCATAAAAAATCCTATTCATTTTATATGGCAATTATAATGAAATTTTTTATAGCTTTTCTAAAAGATGTCATTTTGTAATATAAAATACAATACAATCTTTTATGAAAAAAATAAAACTATTTACGGATTCAAGTGTAAACCCTCAAAAAAAAATAGGATTTGGTGCATATTTAATTTTAGATGATGAAAATAAATCTTTAGAAGATTTAAAAGAACATATAAAAATAAAAAAATTTGAGGATACATCTTCAACTAAACTTGAACTTCAAACTCTTCTTTGGGCATTAGATGAAATTATCAATAAAGATAATATCATAGAAGTTTATACTGATTGTCAGAATATTATTGGTTTAGAAAATAGAAAAGAAAAACTTGAAAAGAGACATTTTTTAGATAATAAATTGTACGAGCAATTTTTTATAAAATTAAAACAATTAAATTTAGTTTTTATAAAAGTAAAAGGTCATAAAAAAAGTGGTTTAAAAGATGAAATAGATAATATTTTTAATCTAGTGGATAAAGCTTCAAGAAAAGCTTTAAGAGAATATATAACCTATCTAAAATAGATAAGCTATATTTATTCCACCCCAATTTTCTTTTTCTGCATTATCATTTACCCTTAGAAAATAAGATGTTTTGTAGGTTAACGATAAAACAAAATTATCAAAATATGTATCAAGAGATATAACTTGCAACATAGTATCTTTCAATTTATCTAATTCATAAGATTTATCATAGTTTGTTACATAAAAATAATCAGTATATGCATATCCTAATCCATAAGATATAGACCATGCAAAACTGTTATTGTTTTTTGAATCAAGATTTAGTATTTTATTTTCATTAGCACCTAAAAATCTTCCTATAGTATTAAAATTATTTGGATAATTATTTCCATATCTAATCATTGAACCAATAAGTAGTGCTCTATTATAATTTCCTGCATCTAATCTAAAACTATTTATTAAATCAAATTTTCCATAAGTAGAATCACTTTTTAAAGCTCTATATCCATAAGAATAGGCAAAATTATATAAAAAATCATCTTCTAATTGATTGTTCCAGCCATTAGTTTCATTATTCCCAGTAATTTGATGATATTTATTTTGAAATTTTTCTGCAAGGGCACTTGGTCCAACCATACCTAAAGTCATGGCATATTCATGAAAAAAATCTTCTTCCCATTTGTATAAAATGAAATCAAGAGTTGCAATTCCTGCATATGGCATATCACCAATAATTTTTTGGGTATTTTCAGAATTTTCTGGAGTAAAAGTCAAATGAGAAAGATTCATTCCTAATGATTGATATTTTGTATTATTATTAAATGTAGGAATTTTTGAAATGAAATTTAATAAACTATTATCATATTTAATTAAATCATTAGTATCTTTATTGCTAAGATACATGAAAGATGCTCCATTTGTATAATGTTTATCTTCACCATCAATAACATCATTTTCCATAAAAGCTGAAATTACCTGCGCATTTAAGTTTACAGTTATAAAATAAATAGATAGGAATTTTAAAAATAATTTCATTATTAACCCTTTTATTGTAATATTCTGAATTATAATAATAAAAACATTGAAAGAAAATTAAATGATAATATATATACATGGATTTGCTAGTTCAGCCTTCAGCTCTAAATCACAAAAATTTAAAGAGTATTTTGAAGAGGAAATAATAACTATTTCTCTTCCCACAATTCCTAATTTAGCTATTGATACCTTAGAACAAATAATTGAAGCTTTTTTAAATAAAGAAGAAGATGTTTATTTAGTTGGTTCATCTTTAGGTGGATTTTATTCATTATATTTAGCAAATAAATATGATTTAAAAGCTGTTTTAATTAATCCTGCTATAGATCCTTGGGGAACTTTAGATAGATATGAAGGTGTTGATTTTGTGACAAACTATTATGATAATTCCAGATTTGAATTTACAAAAAATCACATAAAATCACTAAAAAATTATGAAGTGGATTATATAAAAAATCCACAAAATTTTATGACTTTATTACAAGAAGAGGATGAAGTTTTAGATTATAGTATTGCTGCGTCAAAACTTGAAGATACTGAGCTTATTATAGAAGAGGGTGGAAATCATTCTTTTGATGGAATTGAGAGATATTTTAGAAAAATAAGTAGATTTCTCAATTAAAAAAGTAGAGTATTAAAACTCTACTTTCATTCTAAAATATCTAGGGAAATTAGCTTTTAAAGAATTGTCAATATTAACTGGAAATGCTTGTGATAAAGAAGGTCTTATTAATTCAAGATAATCTTTGTTACCTTCGATATAAGTTAATTGTTCATATCTTCCATCTTTTAAAATTGTTAATCTAACATTTATAAAATCACCTTGTTTTACTAAGTTAGAATCTACATTTTTTCTTACATTTGAAAGAATTTGTTCTTTTATCGTTTTATAAAATGCATCAATTTTCGCTTTATCTTCTAACTCTTTAGTTTGTTTATCATTATTTATAGGTTTTTCTATTTCTTTTACATCAGATTTCTTTTCAGTTATCACAGGAATTTCAGTATTATTTTCAGTTACTGTAATTGTTTTTTGTTTTTCAATTACTCTATCTTCTGCTTTTGGTAATATATTTTCTTCTTTTTGTAGTGGTTCTGGAGTTTTTTCTTCAACTATAGTTCTATTTTCAATTACTTTTTCTTCTAAAGCTCTATTTTCAGCTTTAGGTAGGATAATTTCTTCTTTTTTTTCAGGTTCAATAGAATTATTATCTATTTTATTTTCTTGAACAATTTCTGTTGTTTTTTCTACAGTTTCTTCACTTGCTGGAAAGAAATAAGTATATGTAAAATAAACTAGTACACCAAGAATTGTTAGAATAATAATATCTTCTAATAATGATTTATTTTTTCCTCTCAATATTAACTCCTTTTAAGCATTTTCTGAAGTATAGATTTCATCTAGTAAACTATCAACAAATTCTTCTGGTGAAAATTCAATTAAATCATCTTGTTTTTCACCAATTCCAATATAAAAAATTGGAAGTTCTAGTTGATTTGAGATTGAAAATAATGCTCCACCTTTTGCAGTTCCATCAAGTTTAGTAACAATTATTCCATCAATTCCAACCATTTCATTAAAAGCACGAGCTTGAGCTATAGCTGTGTTTCCTTGTGTTCCATCTAAAATCATAAGTTTTTGATGAGGTGCATTTTCCATTGCTTTAGAACATACTTTTACAATCTTTTTTAATTCATTATTTAAATTAGTTTGTGTTTGAAGTCGACCAGCTGTGTCAATAATCACATTATCTATATTTCTAGCAATTGCTGCACTTATTGTATCATAAGCTACTGCACTTGAATCATGACCTTGTTGAGTTTTTATAATTGGAACTTCAAGTTTTGCTGCCCATGTAGAAAGTTGTTCTATTGCAGCCGCTCTAAACGTATCTCCAGCTCCTAAAATTACTGATTTTCCTTCTTTTTTAGATTTATTTGCTAATTTTGCAATAGTTGTAGTTTTTCCTGCTCCATTAACACCAATTATTAATCTAACAAAAGGTTTTGGTAAATTTTCTAAATCAACTTTTGGTGCGTGTTCAAAAAGCATTACAAGTCTGTGTCTTAATTGTTTTCTTGTAATTTCATCAGGAAGACCATTCATTGCTTTTTCAATTATTTCATATTCCATATCTGCTTCAATAAGAAGTTCTTGAATATCATCAAAAGAGATTTTTTCTTTTTTTTGTGGAACAACTGTTTTTATAGTTGCAAAAGTTTTTTCTAATGCTCTTGAAAAAAAGCTTTTTTTCTCTTCTAAAACTTCTGTATTTTGTGTTTCATTTGAAGTTTCAAGTATCTCTTCTTTTACTTCTTCTTTCTTTTTAAAAAAACTAAACATCATTTACCTTTATTTTTCTAATAATTTTTTTATATCTATTTCCATCATTTCTGTAGGAACTAATCCAACATATTTTTGATATAAGGTATTATTTTTATTGATTAAAAACATTGTTGGAATAGATTTAATACCACCTAGGTTTTTAGCAACTTCTATACCTTCTGGTGAATTTATTACATCATAATTTATATTTGATTCTTTTATAAATGTTTTAATTTCTTCATTAGTTTTCATCTCTTCAAGTAAAACAGATATAACTACAAAATCATTTTTGTAGTCATTTTGCAATTTTATTAAGTTTGGAATTTCTGCTTTACAAGCTGGACACCAAGTTGTAAAAAAACTTAATAAAACAATTTTATTTGGATAGTCAGTTAAAACTATCTTTTCATTCTCTAATTTTAAGTTTATAATTTTGTCATTAGTAGTTTTTAATTGAAATTCTCCTGTTCTCTCAAATTTTTGAACAGAAACTTCTTCTTTAACTTCTTCTTCTTTTTTTTCTTTTGAATCACACCCTGTGAATAATAAAATAGATAAAATTGACAAAAATGCTAATGTTTTAAACTGCATTTTAATTCCTTTGGGTAAAATTATTTGTTGGGTAGAAATTTTACCCAAGTGAGGCTTAAATATGAAATATAGGCACAAAAGTGATTTTAGAAAATCGTGTATAAAAAGATTAGAATTTGCAAGTCTCTTTTCAAAGTATTATAAAAATAAATTAGTTGTTAAAAAATTAGAAAACTTTATTAATAAAAGTGATTCAAAAAATATTTTGTTGTATATACCTTTGCGTATAGAAGTGGATGTAAGTCCCTTAATAAAAAATTTAAGAAAAAATAAAAAAAATGTGTACGTACCATTTATGCATGGGGATAGTTTTAAAATTGTTAAATATCGATTACCCTTATATAAAAAGAAATTTGGAATAAAAGAGCCAAATAATTCTTTTTTCAAAGCTAGAAAAGTTGATATTGCAATTGTTCCAGTTGTTGGAATTGATGCAGTTAAAAAAAGAATAGGCTTTGGAAAAGGTATGTATGATAGATTTTTTGCAAGACTAGATTATAAACCAACAATAATTTTTACACAATTAATACTTTGTAAAAGTGAAAAAAAGTTATCGGAAGAACACGATATTCAGGCTAATTATATAATAACAAGTTAAGGTTTTGAATATGGAATATGTAATAGTAGGTGCAATTGTAGGAGTCTTAAGTTCTGCATTGAGTATTTTTGTTGTTAAGAAATTAGATAAAGCTAAATTTCAAGTTTTTATTGAGCAAGCAAAAGCAAAAGCAAAAGTTATTGAACATGAAGCAGAAGTTGCATTAAAAGATGCACAATTAAAAGCAAAATATGAATGTGACAGAGAATTTAAATCTGCAAGAAGAGAGTATGACATAATGCTTTCTAAAATAGAGAAAAAAGAACGTGAATTAAACGAACATTTAGAATCAGAACTAAAAATTATCAAACTTGAAAAAGAAGAGATAATTGAAAAAAATAAAAAAATTACTACTTTAAAAGATGGTTTAGAACAACAGAAAAAAACTTATGAAGTAAAAACTTTAGAAGCTATAAAAATACTTGAAAATGCTTCAGGTTTAACTTTGATTGAAGCAAAAGAACTGATGCTTAAAAAAGTAAAAGAAGATGCAAGAGCAGAAATATCTTCAATTTTTAGAAAAAAATATAAAATTGCTGAGCAAAATTCTAAAAATGAAATTAATAATATGCTTTCACTAGCAGTTACAAGATATGCAGGTGAGTTTGCTGCTGAAAGACTTATAAATAATGTTCCAATTAATGATGAAGAGACAAAAGGTAAAATTATAGGAAAAGAGGGGCGAAATATAAAAGCTCTTGAAATGTTATTAGGTGTTGATATTATAATTGATGATACTCCAAATACTATTACAATTTCATCTTTTAATTTATACAGACGTGCTGTTGCAACTAAAACTATTCAAGAATTATTAGAAGATGGAAGAATTCAACCAGCTCGTATTGAAGAGATTTATAAAAAAGTAAAATCTGAATTTGATAAAAATATTCAAAAAGAAGGTGAAGATGTGGTAATGGAGCTTGGAATTAAAACAATGCATCCAGAGCTTGTTAAATTTGTAGGAAGACTAAGATATAGGGCTTCTTATGGTCAAAATGCATTAGCTCATACTTTAGAAGTAGCTCATTTATCTGGATTATTAGCCGCTCAAATGGGTGGAGATGCTATTTTAGCTAGACGAGCTGGACTTTTACATGATATTGGAAAAGCATTAACTCATGAAATGCCAGGTTCTCATGTACATTTAGGTGCTGAAATTTGTAAAAGATATGGTGAGTGTGATACAGTTATCAATGCAATTTATGCTCATCATGGACATGAAGAGCCAATTAATGTAGAATCTGCATCTGTTTGTGCTGCTGATGCACTAAGTGCGGCACGACCAGTAGCTAGACGGGAAGTATTAGAAAGCTTCTTGAAAAGCGTAGAAGAAGTTGAAAATATCTCTACTAGTA
>CAZDFZ010000084.1:0-6931 GCA_964504855.1 uncultured Aliarcobacter sp. | reverse complement strand
ATTCCATATTTACTTAAAGCTTCTAGGTTGTCATCACCACTATTGCTATCAATAGTTTTACCTGCACGCATAGCTTCAAGCTCTTTTTTTGCTTCTTTTAAATCTATATATTTACCTAATACTTCTTTAATTACTGAAGAATCAAAATTAGAAATAAGCCAAGTGTCAACAGCTATAAATTTATCTCCAAAACTTGCCATTAGACCTTCTGCATTTTGTAAAGAAGAAACAAGATTTCTTGATAATTTAATATTTTCTTTTGTAACACTTGATACACTTGATAGTTTTGATGCATTTGATTTAGCTTCAAGTTCAATTGCTACTTTATTTACATTCATTTTATTTAATAGTTGATTTAAAACTGAATTTGTATTTGATAATAATGCCCAAAGTAAATGTATAACTTCAACTTCTTGATTTTTATTATGTAAAGCTAAAGCAACACTTGAGTCAATTGTTTCCGTTAATTGATTTGTAAGTTTTTCAAAAATTTTATTCATATTAGCACTCCTTTGTTTTAACTGCTAATAAAATTATAGCACTTGAGTCATTGTTTGTCAAGTTTATATTATATAATCTTCTAAATCTTTTTTGTCTTTGATTGGTAGTTCTATAATTAAAGAACATCCTTTATATACTTTTTCATTTCTTACTATTTCTATATTTTTAGCAAAAATCTCACCTTTCATATGTTCAACCACTATTTGATGTGACATATATAAACCTATTCCTGTTCCTTGTGATTTATGTTTTGTTGTAAAATATGGCTCAAATATTTTTGAAATTATAAGTTCATCTACACCACCACCATTATCACAAACTTCAATTACTGTTTTATTTGATTTTATATAAGTATTAATAATTAAAAACCTAGAATCAATTGGTTGAGATATTAAAACATCTTTCGCATTATTAAATAGGTTAATTAAAACTTGTAAAAATTCATTTGGATAACCATAGACGATTAATTTTCCAGTAAAATGTGTTTCAACTTGTATATTATGATTTTGAATACTTGACTTCAAAAGCTTTAAAACACTATTAATACTATCATTATATACAAAAATCTTCGATAACTTTATCTGCTTTAAAAAAGTTTCTAAAATCATCAATTGTTTTTGATAGATATTGAGTGTTTTCTACTATTAAATCTAATGATTCAAATAACCTTTCATCACTGATTTGATTAAACTCTTTTTCAAATTTTATTCCGCTTGCACAAGTACTTATTACACTTAATGGTTGTCTCCATTGATGTGCAATATTTCCAATCATTTCACCCATTGATGCCATTTTTGATTGTTGGAAAAGAAGTTTATCTTTAGCTTTTAATTCCGTTATATCTATAAGAGTTGAAAGTTTTAATTTTTTACCATTTAATTTTATAAATTTACCTTGACCTAAACAAGTAAACTTTTCATTATTAATAATAAGTTCTAATTCATAAGGTAATGTATTCTTTCTGTAGTTTTTTATTAACAAATTTTTATGTTTATCATCAATATAATCTAGTAAATTTTTTCCAATTAATTCATTTTTATCATTTAATTTCAAAAAATTTAAAGCTACTTTATTTGCATCTACACATATTCCTCTATCATGAATTACTATAACTTCCATAGTTGAATTAAATAAAGATTTAAAACTATTCAAAGATGCTTCTAATGATTCTTCTCTTTTATCAATTACAATTTTCATTTTATTAAAACTATTTAATAGAGTATTAAATTCTTTATAATATGATTTTTTAATATCAATATTATAGTTTCCATTTGCAATACTTGTAGTTGTTTGTTCCATATCGTCTAATGATTTAAAAATTCTTTTTGAAATTTTTAGTGATAAAAATATAGCAACCAAAATAAAAGTAATCATACTAAAAATCATTCCAAAAATTATGTTATTTAAAGATTTTAAAATCAATTCATAACTCTCTCGTACAACAACTTTCCAACCTGTTCTTTCAATTGTTGTATAAGTTCCATACTCTTCTTGTCCAAAAATTTTTGAATAAAATATTGCAAATTCATAAGGATTTAAAACATCAATAAGCTTCGTAAAAATTTTTTGACTTTTTTCATTCACCCTTTGTAAAACTAAATCAGGATTATTTGGATTTAAAATTATTGTTCCACTATTGTCAAAAACTTTTACCATATGAGTATTATCTTGATTTTTAAATCTTGAAATAAAATCAGAAATTTCTTTTAACTGAATCATTAAAACCACAACTTTGTCATTTAATCTAAAACTATAAGAAATAGAAGCTTCTTCATTTACTGTTGATAAAAAAACATTAGACCAATAATCACTATTTTTTTTAATTCCTTTAAAATACTCTTGTCTTGAATAATCAAAACCTTTATATATATTTAGATTTGTAGTTGCATAAAAATCTTCAATTATTCCATCTTTATTTAAAATCAAAATACTAGAAATATTATTATTTGTATCTACTATATTTTTTAATAAATTACTATTTTCATAATAATTATGTTTTATATAATAGGAAATTTTATAAATTTTTAGTAAAAATTTATCCATTTCTGATTCAATTTGGTATAAAATTTGTTTTTGATTATGCTCAATAATATCTAATTTTGTTAAATAGAAATTGACCATAGATATTAAACCAACACTTACAGCAATAAAAATTGAAAAAGATATTAATATTATTAAAATATGTTTTTTTAAGCTTGTTTCTTTTTTCATTCTACTATTTCAAACTTTCCATTTATAACTTTAAATGTATTGAATTTTCGTATAACATCTCCATACTGATCAAAAATAATAGTATCTTGAAGTCCTTTGAATTCTTTTTTTATTAATAAATTCTTTTTCAGTTCAGTCTGTGTCCCCATTTTAAGAAGTTCAATTATCACTCTTGCTAATTCATAACCTTTTGAGGCATATAAAGATGGTTCAATATTGTACTTTTCTTTAAATTTCGTAGAAAAATTAATAAAATCAGTGCTTTTTGAATTTTCATCATAATCAATATTAAATATTATATCTTCACTATATTTACCTGTATTTTCAAGAAATGCTGGTGTCATAGCCCATTCAGAAGATGCAATTTGTGTTTTAATTCCTTTCATTTTTAAATATTGAACAACTCTTGCAGAATCTATAGAATTTGCACAAATTAAAATTAAATCAGGTTTTAAATCATTTATTTGAGATACTAAATCATCTAAATTTTCATCAGTTTTCGAATATTTTATAAAGTTTGTTCCACCATTTAAAATAAAACTTTTTTCAAAGTTTTCTAAATAGTCTTTCGTATAAGTAATATTTCCAGGATCATAAATTCCATATATTTTATTAAAGTTATATTTTTTGATGTATTTTGTAAAACTATCAAATCGTTGTTCATTATTTGCAACATGAACTCTAAAGAACTGATCATCAATTCCTGAAAACTCATTACTCGCTGATGCTGCAGAAATCATAAACATATCTTTATGTTGATTAATTATAGACATAGAAATTTTTGACATACTACTAGTAACATTTCCTATAACTATTTTTATTCCTTGAGCTATAAAATCATTTACAATTTGTTTGTTTACTTCCTCATCTTTTTTATCATCTTTAAAAATTAGCTCTATTTTATTTCCATTAATTTCATATCTTTCTTCTTCAAAAGCTAAAATTATTCCATTCATCATAGGATTTCCTAAATCAGAATATTTGGCCGTTAAAGCACCAACAAAACCTATTTTTATAGGTTCTTTCGATTCTTTAACAAATAAAAAATATACAACAAGAAATAAAATAATCATAATAAAAAAATAGAGCTTTTTCATATTTGTTTCCATTATCAACTTTTATATTCTATTATATACTCTTTTTTGTATAAATGTTATAATAAATAATATTTCAAGAGGAAGTTTTATGTTATGTGGTATTGATGAAGCTGGACGAGGTCCAATTGCAGGTCCTTTGGTTGTTGCAGGAGCTATTTTAATTGATGAAATAATTGGCTTAAATGATTCAAAAGTTTTAAGTGATAAAAAAAGAGAAAAACTTTTTGAAGAAATAACTAAAAAAACAAAATATCATATAGTTTTTACAGATGCAAAAACTATTGATGAAAAAGGTTTGAGTTATTGTCTTAAAAATTCTATTTTAGAAATAATGGAAGCTTTAAAAAAAGATTGTGATGAATTTTTAATGGATGGAAATACTACATTTGGTATTTCTGGTTTAAATTGTAAAATAAAAGCAGATGCTACTGTTCAAGAAGTAAGTGCAGCATCAATTTTAGCAAAAGTAAGTCGAGATAGATATATGCTAAATATTGCTAAAAATTACCCTCTTTATGATTTTGATAAACATAAAGGATATGGCACAAAAGCTCATGTTGAAGCTATTAAAAAACATGGTAGAAGTGATGAACACAGATATACTTTTAGATTAAAATCTTTAGGTGAAGATATGATAGGTGTGCAAGAAACTCTTTTTTAAAACTATATTGAATAAAAAATATACAATTTCATTTATATATATCAAATTTATTTATTCACAATTCAAAATAGTTTTGATAGTATATAAATCAATTAATTAACAAACTAAGGATTAAAATGCAATTAGAAGTAACTGCTGAAGTAATATTATCACAATTAGGATATCCAAAAAGCGAAGCTTTATTAAAACAAACTCAAAAAATGATTGATGCAACAAATAATTTTGATAAATTTGCAAAACATATTTTTGCATTAAATGATCATCTAAAAAAAATGAATGCTTATGTTGGTTTATCTAATAAATTAGACCATTTAAAAATAAAATGTGACGAAAATGATTCTACTGAAATTTTACAAGAATTTCATGATGAAGTTTCACACTGGGCTGATAAATACAATGTAAAACTTCAAAAATCTGATAAAAAACATTTATACTATATTTTGGGAACTATTTAAAATATTTTCCTATATCTATGACAATAAGGCACCTTTTGGTGTCTTTCATAGTAATCTTGATGATAATCTTCTGCTTCATAAAATGGTACAAATTCATATAAAGAAGTTGCCACTTTGAAACCTTTTTGGCTTAACTCTAAAATTAGTTTTTCGCTTATACTTTTTTGCTTTTCATCCACATAAAAAATTGCAGATAAGTATTGACTACCAATATCTGGACCTTGACCATTTATTTGAGTAAAATCATGTATTTCAAAAAAAAGCTTTGCAATTTCTTCAAATGAAACTATATCTTCATCATAAGTTACTTCAACAACTTCTAAATGTCCAGAAAAACCACTACATACCATTTGATAAGTTGGATTTTCAATATGCCCACCCATATATCCAGAAATTGCAGAGATTACACCTTCTAATTTTTCAAAATAAAATTCCACACCCCAAAAGCACCCACCAGCTATATATGCTTTTTTAATCATAACTTATGCCTTAGTAAAGTTCAAAGAAATTGAATTTACACAATGTCTCGTATTTTTAGATGTAAATCCCTCTCCTTCAAACACGTGTCCTAAATGTCCACCACAAGATGCACAAACAATTTCTATTCTTCTTCCATCTTTATCAGCTACTCGTTTAACTGCTCCAGTTATTTCATCATCAAAACTAGGCCAACCACAACCTGATTTAAATTTAGAATTGGAATTATATAAAGGAGTATTACATTTTTTACAAGTAAAAATCCCTTCTTCATAAAAATCATTATAAATTCCAGTAAAAGGATACTCTGTTCCTTTATTTTCTATTACATATTTCTCTGCATCTGTTAATTCATTAAACTTCATTTTTTAATACTTTTCAATAATATCTTTAATAATAACAGAAGTAATTCCCCAAATTACTTCACCATCATATTTATAAACCCAAATCTTATGGCTTTTATTTCCCCAAGGTTTTTTATAAGCATCAGGAAGACCTAACTCTTCAACTGGAAAAAGTATCTCTTTATCTCCATATTCATTAATTCTATAGGGTTGAATTTCGTGAGATAATGTATATTCTTCCGGTTCATGTTCTTTAAAAAATTTTATTGGAACAACAAGAGTTTTTTCAACTTCATTAAAATCGATTTTCATATTTTTATAAGCTTTTTTCTTAACTCTTGCCACATAAGATTCAATAATTGTACCTATTGGGGCCACATATGTATCAAGTTGTCCAAGAACTTTTATATCTTTTCTTTCAATACCTAATTCTTCATAAGTCTCTCTTAATGCTGTATCTTTAAAATCTTTATCAATACCCATTTCAAATCTTCCACCTGGGAAACAAATATCGCCACCTTGTCTTATATGTGCAGCTCTTTTTTGAAAAATCAGATTATATTCCCCTTTAATTTTCACAAGTGGAATTAATACAGCACTATTAAAAAATCTATGTCGCCCTAAAACATTTGGATGTTTTGGTAAATTTGATACTAACTCTTTTAGATTACTTTTTTTCATTATTCACTTCAATATTTTTAATTGCATTTATCATTGTTCTTACTATTTTTCTTAAATTATTTTCATCTATAGTATAAGCAACTATTGAATAAACAAGTTTTCCAAAAGGTCTAATCCAAACACCATTTTTAACACAATACTCTTGAACTTCTTGTGCATAACAATCATCAACTAGCTCTATAACTCCAATAGCACCAATATTTCTCACATCTTTTACAAGTTTTAAGTTTTTAGCACTTTGCAATTCTTCTGAAAAAATATTTTCTATTTTTTTTACATTTTCTTGCCATGATAATTCTAATAATAAATCGATACTTGCATTTGCAACACTACATGCAAGTGGATTTCCCATAAAAGTTGGTCCATGCATTAATACCCCAATTTCACTGTTTGAAATAACTTCACTTACATCTCTTGAAGTTATCATCGCAGCCATTGTCATATAACCACCTGTTTTGTCCTTTTTTCGTCCTGATAACGAACTTTGCCTGCTAAAAATAAACT
>CAZDFZ010000083.1:0-6955 GCA_964504855.1 uncultured Aliarcobacter sp. | reverse complement strand
CCAAAACCATATAATCCAAGAGAGTTACAAGCTAGAATCAAAACAATTTTAAAAAGAGTTGATACTAACAATGAACCAAAAAAAGTGGAATTAAATTCACCTTTTGAAGTTAGAGAAGATGATATGCAAATTTTATTTAATAATGTTGCATTAACTTTAACTCTCGCAGAATATGATATTTTAAAACTTTTAATTCAAAGAAATCATGGTGTTGTAGCACGTGAAGATTTTATTTATGCAAGTGATAATATAGAAGATGATTCATCTTTAAAAAATATTGATGTAATAATTTCAAGAATAAGAACAAAATTATTAAAAATTGATAAAGATAGTACTCATATAAAATCAGTAAGAGGTATTGGATATCAATTGTTATGGTAAAAAATATCTCAATTTCTACTTTTGTTAATATTATTTTTTCATTAGCTTTTGTATCAATATTCATAACATTTGCAATGTTTTTGAACTATGATAAACAAAAGCATGAAGTATCTTTACAAAATAAATATGAATTATTAGCAGAAAACTTTTTAAGTGCCTTTCAAAATCAACCTACAGCAGAATCTTTAATTGCACTTTTTAAAAAGTTCAAAGTAAAACCTGTTGAAGTAAGAGAGCAAAAACTTGAGATTATTACAAATGCTCAAGAATTAACAATCGCTCAAAATTATATAGGAACGTACAGGGTTTATAAATATAATGATAATTATTTTATCTATGTTCAACAATATGGTTATAATATAATGCTTGAAGATACAGATAGTCATAACTATAGTATTGCATTTATTCTTGCTGGATTTGTTGTTTCACTTTTAACATTTTTATTTTTATATGAAATCTTAAAAAGAAAATTAAAACCTCTAAAAATTCTAAATAAACAAATAATAGAATTTTCAAATGGAAATAAAGATATAAAATTAAATTATTCAAGTACAGATGAAGTAGGAACTATTGCCAAAAGTTTTAATGAAGCAATAAATATTATAAATAATCAATCAAAATCAAAAGATCTGTTTATGCGAAATATGATGCATGAATTAAAAACTCCTATCACAAAAGCTATGTTTATTGCTGAAACTTTAGAAGATGAGAAAACTAGATTAAATCTTCAAAAAGCTTTTAAAAGAATGGATGATATTATAAAAGAGTTAGCAACTGTTGAAAAATTAACTTCTAAAAATACAATGATTTATAAAGAAGAAAATACTTTTTTAAATATTTACAATAGAACTTTAGAAATTATGCTTGTAAATGCTAATAACATTGAAGCACAAATTACAGATTTTAATTTTAAAGTTGATAATTCAATGATGCCAATAGCCCTAAAAAACCTAATTGATAATGCTATAAAATTCTCACCTAATAAAAAAGCAATAATAAATGCAAATGAAAATAAAATTGAAATCATCTCTTTAGGTGAACAATTAAAACACGAACTTGCATACTACACAGAAGCCTTTTCACAAGAAGAAAAACGAAGTGATGGATTTGGTTTAGGACTTTATATTGTTAAAACTATTGTTAATTTGCATGGGTTTAAACTAGAATATAAATATGAAGATGGTAAGAATTATTTTATTGTGAATATGAAATAAAATCCAAAATTTATTGGATTTTATTTTTAATTGTTTTCAAGAGTTCTATTGGTGTTTTTGTAACTGATATAGATTCTTTGATAATCTTAGAAGAATTATCCTTTTCAAGTTTATAATAATCAGAAATCATAATTGCTAAAGAATCTGTGTAATATGAACTTGAATAATTATTGTTGTTTTCTAATTTAAGATTATAATATTCCATCAAGATAAAGCTACTCAAATTTGAATTAAGATCTTTATCTTGATATTTGTTGTTATAACTTAAATTAGGTATTACTTTTTTTGAAGAGTAAAATAATAGTTATTTGGTGCATACTCCATCATACTACCAGTTAAAAAATCTGTTGTACTTAAATCCCAAACTATACTAGCTAATGTAACTGGATCATAAGATTGTGTCATTGGCACATTAACATCTGAAAAACCTTCTTTTTGTACTCTAATTTCATGAGAAGAAAGAGTTTTATCCATCATAACTGATAAAGGTGTAACACCTCTTAATTGACCATCAACAAATACTTTAGCCCCACTTGGTTCACTATCAATTGCAATTGATTGATTTTGACCACTAAAAATTGTAGCACTTCCAAAAGATAAAGTTGCTACTGCTATAGTACTTAATAAGATTTTCTTCATTGTTGTTCCTTTTATATTAATTTTAAATAACTTATTATATTATGATTATAATATAAAGAATTTACTTATTAAAAGGCTTTTTTTGTTAAAAATCATTTTTTTTATTATTTTTTGTAATTTATTCCTATTTGCTGACAATTCTCAAAAGTCAATAATCTGGCAAAAATTAACACACAATCAAAATAATGAAAATCAAATAGTATCGAATGAGTTCTATTTGTCTTCAAACAAAAATGCTACACCAAAAGAAGAACTTGAAGTAATAAAAGAATTACTTAAAAGTAACAATGGATATGAAACTGCTTGTACTTTTCCAGCAAGATATGAATTTATAAAATCAAATTTCAATGATATACCAGTTTATGATTTACAATCTTGTAAAGAGTTAAATAGCTATCTTGACTCTTTTCCAAAAGATAAACTAAGTATTGTATTTACATCTGAATATACAAATAATCCTTCATCTGCCTTTGGGCATATTATGCTACTTTTTTCAAAAGACAATACTCCTCTTGAAATTGGAGATGTTGTTCACTTTGCTGCAAAAACATCAACTGATGATAATTTTCTAAAATATTCTTATAAAGGTATGACTGGTCAATACAATGGATACTTGAATTTTTTACAACAACGAATTCTAAAATTGGATTTAGTTCCTCTTATAAACAATATGATGGAGATTATTTTTATCAAAATGATATATATACATCTTACAAATATAAAGATTATATATTTACTTTGAAATATACCAATGACAATAGTGAAAGTGAAAATAAATATTTTTTAGTTATGAAGTATAATTTTTAATTTATACTTCGCTTTATCTAACATCCTTCATAACCTCAAACCAATTTCTATTAAAATGGTTTTTGATATATTTTTCCCTATGTGGCACTATACAACCTGAGCAGTTTTGGTGAATATAATCTTCACCTATGTATTGAGCGCCATCTTTTGATTTGATATTACAAACTGAAAATAGAGTTTTTCCATCTTCTGTTTTTTCAAAACCTTCCATTTTAAATCTAAAATTTGGACAAGCACACAAATAACAATTTAACTTCTCATAATCATGGCATTTTTTGTTATCTTTATACAAAGGACAAAAATCTGGCTCATTTTTAACCATATTCTCAAATCTAAAATACTCTATTACCTCATCATCTGTTTTGTTTACAAGTTTTTTCATCACATTTGCATGTAACTCTCCTTGCTTTAAAAACCACTCTTCATACGTCACAATAAAACTCCTAAAATTAATACAATTATTATAAATATATCTAGTCTTGTTTTAAACTCTAAAGCTTTTAAAACATCTTGATTTTCTATATTTTCTTTTCCATCTCCAAAAAAAGGTTTATCTTTTATTTTTCCAAAATAAGAAGTTGGACCACCTAGTTTAACATTTAAAGCTAATGCAAATGCTGATATTGGAAGTCCAGCGTTGAAACTTTCATGTTTTTTTCCGTATTTATAAAACTCTAAAAATGCTTTTTTACTATAAAATAAAAGAGCTATTATCAAAGCAGTTATTCTTGAAGGTATATAATTTGCCACGTCATCAAGCCTTGCAGAAAACTTACCAAATTTTTCATATTTAGCATTTCTATATCCAACCATAGAATCCAAAGTATTTATAGCTTTATAAACAAAAGCTCCAATAAGTCCAAAACATAAAAGATAAAAAAGTGGTGCTATTACTCCATCACTTAGATTTTCAGCATAAGTTTCAATGGCTGCTTTATTTACATCACTGTTTGTAAGTGTTGAAGTATCACGGCTAACCAACATAGAAATTTTTTGTTTTTTTATCTCTAATTCATCACTTAAAACCACATCTTTTACTGCATCATAAAGCATTTTTGATGAAAGAGTAAAAGAAGCCAATAATCCTTGAATAAAAATATTTTCAATAAATGAGATTAAATAAACTATTGTAAAAACTATAAAAATCAAAGAAATACACAATAAAAATCCACGAAAAATGGAATCTTTATAAAATCTTCTTTCAAACCAAGAGATATACTCTCCCATAAAAATTATTGGATGTTTTAAAAATTTCAATTTCTGAAATTCTGAGAAAATCAAATCTATAATATATGCTATTAAAGCTACTTCAAAAAACATGAATTGACAATTTTCCTATTTTTAAATTCTTAATTAGTGATATAATTAATCTAGCGCAATAGTAACATTTGTTTATTAAAAGGAGTCTATCATGAATGTATTATTAACTGGCTCAACTGGATATATTGGAAGAAGGCTAAAACAAAGACTATTAAATGATGAAAATATAAATCTAAAACTTCTTGTTAGAAATAAAAAAAGTATCTCTGATACTATAAAAGATAGAATTGAAATCATAGAAGGTGATACTTTTAATAAAGAATCATTAAAACTAGCCCTAAAAGATGTGCATACTGCTTATTATTTGATTCATTCACTTAGTAATGAAAACTACAAAGATTTGGACAAAATCTCAGCCCAAAATTTTTTAGATATTGCACAAGAGTGCAATGTAAAAAGAGTTATATATCTTGGAGGCTTAGGAGTAAAAAATGACAGTACAAGTACTCATTTACTAAGTCGAATAGAGACAGGTGAGATACTAAGCTCCTCAAACAGTGTGCAAACTATTTGGTTAAGAGCTGGTGTTATCATAGGTTCTGGAAGTGCAAGTTTTGAGATAATAAGAAACTTAACAGAAAAACTTCCTATTATGACAACCCCTAGATGGGTAGATACAAAAGCCCAACCAATAGCGGTTGAAGATGTGCTTGAGTATCTACACTCTTCTTTATATCTTCAAGAGAGTAAAAATCTTATGATAGATATAGGAAGTGAGCAACTAAGCTATAAAGAGATGATGGAAAAAACTGCAAAAGCTTTGGATTTAAAAAGGATGCTTATTCCTCTTCCATTTATGAGTATAAACATCTCTTCTTATTGGCTAAATCTTTTTACTCCTGTTCCATTTTCCATAGCAAAAGCCTTAATTGAGGGACTTAAATCTGAAGTTGTTATCCAAAATGACAACGCAAAAAAATATTTCCCAAATATAAAGCCAATATCTTATGAAAGTGCTGTAAAAAATGCAATAAAAGAGATAGAAGAAAACCAAGTAATAAGTAGATGGAATGACAAAGGCGATGGTGTTTGGGATAAAACAAATCAAAGTGATATTTCAAAAGCTATTTTTATAGATAGAAAAGAGGAAGATATATCAAATATAGAATCTTCAAAAATATACCAATCATTTATTAGTATTGGTGGAGAAAATGGCTGGTTTGATTTTGATTTTTTATGGGAATTAAGAGGAATAATTGATAAATTAATAGGTGGTGTTGGGCTTAAACGAGGTCGAAGAAGCCAATGCGACTTAAGAATCGGTGATTGTTTGGATTTTTGGAAAGTTGTTGATTTAAAAAAGAATGAAAGATTGTTGTTATATGCACAAATGAAACTTCCAGGAACTGCTTGGCTTGAGTTTAAAATAATAGACAACAAACTCATCCAATCTGCATATTTTTATCCAAAAGGGATTTTTGGAAGATTGTATTGGTATGTTTTAGTTCCTATGCACTATTTTATATTTAAGAATATGATAAAAAGCATCATCAAAAAAGCATTAAGCCTTTAGCTTATGCTTTTTACGATGTGATTTACGTCTAGTTTTTCTCTTAAAGTTGATATAAAATTATCAACTGTTTGCTTTTTGTACTCTTGAAAATCAAAGCCCACATAATCACTTTTTATTGATTTAAAATAGCTTGTTCTAAACTCATTGTTATCAAAAATCTTATGCACAAATGTACCTTTAAAATTTTTCTTTTCAAAAGACAATGGATATTTTTGGCACATACCATGATGTATTTCAAAACCATCTATTTCAAAGCCAAATAAATCGTAAGATTTTTTCTCTAAGATTTTTTCTTTTTCAAAAGTGATAGTATCAGCGATAATTCCAAATCCTTCTTCTTTTAGTGCTTGTTCATTTTCAAGGGCATAAATATCATTCAATGATTCAAACATCATCTCATAACCACCACAAATAGCGCAAATATCTTTTTTATAGTTTTTAATCTGTTCAAAAAGCCCAATTTGTTTTAGCCAAACTAAATCTTTTATCACAAGTTTACTTCCAGGAAGTATCACTAAATCAAACTTCTCCAAAGAGATATTTGAACTTACAAACTCCACAAGTACTTCATCATCTGCAATAAGTGGCTCAAAATCATTGTAATTACTCATATAAGGATATGCAATCACTGCAATATCAAGTTTTTTATTTCGTGGGTTTTGTACAAAGTTTTTTAAAGATGCACTATCTTCAAAACCTAAATTAAAAGGAATATATGGCAACACTCCTAAAACTTTTATTTTAAAATCCTCTTCTATGATTCGTATACCCTCATCAAAAAGTGTTAAATCACCTCTAAATTTATTTACGATTACACCTATTACATTTTTTCGTAAATGCTCTGGTAGCAGATGATAAACCCCATAAATAGAAGCAAAAACTCCACCCTTTTCTATATCAGCTACTAAAATGATTTTTGTATTATATTGTGAAGCTATAAAGATATTTGATAAATCCTTATCCATAAGATTTAACTCAACGGGACTTCCAGCACCCTCAGCCACAACACAATCATATTTATCATCAAGATACTCAAAACATCTCATCACTGCTGGTTTTAATAAATCTAAATCTCTGTAAT
>CAZDFZ010000082.1:0-6978 GCA_964504855.1 uncultured Aliarcobacter sp. | reverse complement strand
CAGAATTTTGCAATTGAGTTTTTAGATTATTTGAATCCATATCCTTTATATTTTTCGACATTATGTATCAAAGACACCAAAAAAATTAGTGTAGATACTTATTTATAGGCTTTGTAGCGAATTATATTTTAATAAAAATTGCTAAATTTAATTGTTTTTTATACTTATTTTAAAATTGATTATCTAAATATAGAAAATAATAAAATAAAAAATATACAACAAATTGCTATCAAATATTAGTTTATTTTTGATATAATCAAGTTATAAAATTTTATAAGGAGTTCCTTTGTTTCCAAAATTAGAAAAAAATTCGTTCATGAATAGCGTAAAAAAAGTAGCTAAAATTTCTTTAGCTGGTTTAATGTTTGCTGGTGTTACTTCTTTTGCAACTGCTACAACAACACAACCTGCAAATATCCAAAATGTTGAAACTTCTAATATTCAAATTCAACAAGCACAAGATAATTTTGTTTTAAAACCATCTGAATCTGATAATATTTTTGCTTATCATTCTTCGCATAGTTCTCATGCTTCACACGCTTCTCATGCATCGCATTGTTCTTCATATGCTCCATGCAGATAATGAATTATTTAGATTTACTAAAATCTAATAATTCGGGATATATAGATTTTGAAAAATCTATATATTCTAAATCTACTTTATTAAAATCTTGTTATAAATTTACAGATAGAGCTTATATCTATTTAAAATCAATAAATGAAAACAATAAAGAAATTTATAGAGTTTTCTTTGAATATAAAAATACTGATGATAAAAATCTAATTGGTGAATTTATGAATGAATTATTAGATCAAGAATTAAGAGATGTTGTTTCTAATGAAACTAAAAAAATAAGAGAAGCTATTATAACAAAAGCTTTATTATCAAGCCAATCTAATGATAATTGAATTAAGTAAAAACATATATAGTAAGGATTCTGTTTTTAATGCTAAAAACATATGGAAAGATTATTTCTCTAAAATTGAAATCAATCAAGATAAAGATAATTTCATTCTTGATGCTGAAACAAAAGAAGATAATCCTTTAATATTTAAAGAGTTTCTAAATTATATATTAGATTTAAACATACAAGAGAACTAATGGAAAATTTAATAGATAAACCTTTTAAAGAAAATGATTTTTATAAATCTTATTCTGATGAATATGAATTATTACCTTTTAATTTCCATAAATTTGATGATGAATATTTAGCTACTACTGAAACAGGAGAATATATATTCCTTAGTAGAGAAAATCTTTCTCTTTTAATTCATAAACAACTAAATCATACAACAAATGAAAAACTATTTAATGAATTGATTGATAAACAATTTATATATTTTAAAAGAAATCAATTTACTATTCAACAAAAAGCGATTAAATATAGAACTAAAAAACAATTTCTAACAACAGGTGCTGTTTTACATTTATTTGTTGTTACGACAAGATGTGAACATAAATGTCAATATTGTCAAATTACACCACAAGACAAACACGCTAAACAATATGATATGTCTTTTGAAACAGCAAGAAAATCAGTAGAGCTTATGATGCAATTTCCTTCTCCAGCTATTACTGTTGAATTTCAAGGTGGAGAAACTTTATTAGCTTTTGATACAGTAAAAGAAATTGTAAACTATACAAATGAATTAAATAAAACTAAAAATAAAGATATTGTATTTGTATTAGCTACTTCATTAGTAAATATTACAGAAGAACAATTACAATTTATTAAAGAAAATGATATTCATCTTTCTACTTCATTAGATGGACCAGAAGATTTACATAATCAAAATAGACCTATTAAATCACAAAATACTTATCAAAAATTTAAAGAAGGTTTCTTTAAATCGCAAGAAATCACAGGAAAAAGACCTTCTCCTTTATTAACTATTAGTAAAAGTAGTTTAAATAGAATTGAAGATATTATAAAAGAATATCAATCTTTTGGTTGTCAAACTGTAAGTTTAAGAGCTTTAAGTCCTTATGGTTTTGCTGTAAAAACTAAAAGTAAAATAGGTTATTCTGTTGATGAATATATTAATTTTTATTCTAATTCTTTAAAATATATTATTGAATTAAATAAATCTGGAACTTATTTTAGAGAAGATTATACAACTCTTTTATTAAGAAGAATTCTTACACCATATTCAACAGGTTATGTTGATTTACAATCTCCTTCTGGTGCTGGAATTAGTGCTATGGTTTATTATTATAATGGAGAAATTTATCCTGCTGATGAAGCAAGAATGTTATCTGAAATGGGAGATAAAAGTTTTCTATTGGGAAATGTTTATGAAACTTCATTTAAAGAACTAACAACACATAAAAAATTAGCTACTCTTGTAAATGATAGTTGTGCTGAATCACTTAATGATTGTGCTGAATGTTCTTATTTACAATATTGTGGTTGTGATCCATTATTTAATTACGTTACGCAAAAAGACCATATCGGACATAGACCAACAAGTGATTTTTGTAAAAAACAAAAAGCAATATTCAAAATAATTTTTAATTATTTAAAAGAAAATGATGAAGAAACAATTAATATTTTCTGGTCATGGATTAATAATACTCCGCATAAGGAAATATTAGAATGATACAATTACTTCATAAAGCAGATCAAAATTCAAGTAATTTTACAGGAATTAGAAAATTAGTTTTATCTCCAAAAGATTTTAAAAAGGGAGATAATGTTCTTTTTACAAATGATTATGAAGGAATTACAGAAGATATTGATTTAATCATAACTAATTCTATTGAATTATTTGGAAAATACAAAGATAATAAAAATGTTTTATATTTTAAAAATCAAGTAGAAGCTATTGAAGAAAGTGCTATTGTAAAACTTGATAAAGATATTTTATATTTTAAATATATATCTTCTTCTACTAATTCACAAGCTTTATTTTTTACAAAGAAATGTAATCATTATTGTTTAATGTGTTCTGAACCACCATCAAAAGATAACTTTGATTTTCTAATAGAAGAAAATATTAAAATAGTTGAATTATTAAATAAAGATACAGAAGTAATAGTTATATCAGGTGGAGAACCAACTCTTTTAGGTAAAGATTTTATTAAAATAGTGAAAAAAATTAGAGAAGAATTACCTAATACAAAAATTAAATTATTAACAAATGGTAGAAGCTTTGCTAATAAAAAGTTTTGTTCTGATGTAGCTGAAATAGCAAAAGGCTATTTAACTGCTGAAATTCCTGTTTATAGCACAGATTATTCAAAACACGATTATATAGTGCAATCAAAAGGTGCTTTCTTTGAAACATTAGAAGGAATATATAATTGTGCTATATATGGTTTAAATGTTGAAATAAGAGTTGTTCTTACAAAACAAAATTATATGGAATTATCAAAAATAGTATCTTATGTATATAAAAATCTTCCATTCGTGGATCATATAGCTTTAATGGGATTAGAATATATAGGATTTGCTATTAAAAACTTTGAAGATATTCATATAAGCCCATTAGATTATAAAAAAGAATTATATGAAGCAATAGATGAAGCAAGAAGATATAATCTTCCTATATCTATATATAATCTTCCACTTTGTTTAATTCATCCTAAATTAAAAAGATATGCAAGACAATCTATTTCAGATTGGAAGAATGATTTTTCTGATTGTTGTAATTCTTGTATTGAAAAAGATAATTGTTGTGGAATGTTTGCTTCTACAAAACCTTATTTTGAAAAACTATTAAAACCTATTTTGTAATTCTTTTTAATTGAGAAGCATTAAAAAGGAGAACTTTAATGTTCTCCTTTTTTTCTTATTTATGTTTTATGAGAATCCTTGCAAATTTTTTTACACCATTTATATATGGATAACCAAAATTATATTCATCTATTCCTGTTGTTGATAGTTTCCCAATAATTTTAAATTGTTCGGGATTATATTTATCCATAAATGTAATAGGAACACCTATTATTCCTTCATAATCCATAGGAATATCTTTAGTTTTATCTACATTGATAGCATTATAATTATCATAATTAAGATATTCTTCTGGATTGTATCTTTTATCTAAGATAATTTTTTCACTTCTTTTTTTATGCGTTAAATTTGTATACCAACAAGCATTAACGTTTTTTTTACTTTTATCTGGTAATATAAAATTCATACTTCTTGGGCTAATTCCTAACCATAACTTATTTTCTTTAATCAATTTGAATATTTCATTGTATGAAATAGAATTATTATTTCCAATAACTAAAAATTGTTTACCATGTTTATTTAATTGTTGAATATATTCTCTAAATAGAGAGAATGGCGGATTAGAAACAATAATGTCTGCTTCTTTTAATATTTCAATACATTCATCAGACCTAAAATCACCATCTGTTTCTAAATTAGTTTTTATAAAATCTTTTTGAGAATCTATCATTTCTAATTTGTATGATTTTTGATTTTTTCTATAATGTGTGGCTATTAATTTTTTTAAACCTAAATATTTAAAATTCATTGAAAAATATTTCCAGAAATTAGACCATTCTGGATTATCACAATTACAAAAAACTATCTTATCTTTAAAATGTTCCTTATAATGTTTTATTTCTTTTTCAATATCTGATAATTGTGTATAAAATTCATCGTCCTTTTCTTTTGCTGCCTTATGTAAATTTTCATTCTTTGCCATTTTAGTTTTCCTCCAAATTTTTGTTTGTTGGCGAGGAAACCTAAAAGATTGGTGCCAGATTTATTTTTATATTATTTATTATCCTTTCATAAATTTGTTATAGGGGTGAATTGAAAAAAAAGTGCGATTATGTAAAAAAAATAAAAAAGTTGATAAAGTTTTTAATAAAAATATTTATTGATGACATCAATATAAAAGTGTTAGTAAATTGATTGAAATTTGTATATTTATTTGATTTGTGTTAGTTCTTGTGATGAGTATAAAAAAAGAGAGTTAAAAGGGAAATTCCTTTTAATCTAATCTAATTTCTTTAATTCCTAATGCTTCCATACATTGAATAAAGAAAAGAAAACTGAATGTTCCTCTACTTATTTTATTTGATATGCTTCCTTGTGTTTCTTCTATACCTAATGCTTTTAATTTTATAGCTAATTCGTGGTATTTAATATTTCTTCTTGATAAAACACTTTTTAATATGTTTGTTGCTTTTTCATTCCAAGTTTCTTCCATTTTATTTTTCCTTTTAATTTTAAATAAAATAATCTTCTTATTTAAGATATTTTTAGTTTATATGTAAAATATTTATATCAAATATAATATATAAAAATCCTTATAAAAAAGCTATGATAGTTTGGTGTTATTTTCTTAAACTTATTTTAATATCATATATGATACTATTATATCATATTTAAGACAGGAGAAAAACAATGGCACAACATTTCTTATTATCTAAAGAAGCAAGAAGTTTTAGTTTAGTTAAAATCGCACAATTAACTGAAAAACAAGCAGAAAACTTTTTTAGAAAAATAAGATGGGCAGAAACTAATGGTAGACCTGTTTGTCCTTGTTGTGGTAGCACTAAAAAACATTACTTCTTAGATACAAGAAAAAAATGGAAATGTAGAGATTGTTATAAACAATTTACTATTACTTCTGGAACTTTATTTTCAAGCCATAAACTCCCTTTAAAAACTTATTTAATGGCTATTGCTTTATTTGTGAATGAAGTTAAAGGTATGTCAGCTTTAAAATTATCAAGAGAATTAGATATTCAATATAAAACAGCTTTTGTTTTACTTCATAAATTTAGAGAAGCACTTTTAGAAACAAGAGATGAAACTCCTTTAAATGGTGTATGTGAAATAGATGGTGCTTATGTAAATCATTATGTAAGACCAGAAAATAATATAAATGATAGAGTTGATAGAAGATTAGCTGTAAATCAAAATCCAAATAAAAGATGTATTGTTGTTATTAGACAAAGACCAAATGAAGGAACGCAATTTATAGGAAGTGTAAGAACTTTAACTTATGTATTACATAATGAAAACCCAAGAGATATTATGAATATTGCTAATAATAGAATTGAATTAGGTGCAGAAGTTCACGCTGATGAAGCTAATGCTTATGATAACCTACATGCAAGATTTGATATGAGAAGAGTTAATCATTCAATTGAATATATGTCAGAAGAAGGAGCTTGTTCTAATCAAGCAGAGAGTTATTTTGCTCGTTTTAGAAGATTTCAACATGGTCAAATTCATAGAATGGGGCAGTTGTATATTTCTAATTATGCTAATGAAATAGCATATAGAGAAGATACAAGAAGAATGGATAATGGTTCTATATTTAGAGATATAACAATGAAATGTATGAAAACATTACAATCAAATGAATGGTGTGGGTATTGGCAAGGAAATCATAGAATAAGTGAAAGATTAGGAGTAGCCTAAGCTATTTTAAACTTTTCAGCTTCTCCAAAATCTTTTATTGAATATATTATTTTTGATGTTTTTTGTCTTTTTAAAGTAGCATATAGAGTATGTTGAATACTAAAAAATAGTTTATTATCAGAAATATCTAATCCTTTAATTTTCATAACTTCTTCTGCAATATTTTTTGTCATTAATGGCTCTTTTGATTTTCTTAATATATCTAAAACTAATGTATGTAATTCTCCTTGTTTAAAAAAGCTGGAATATTGCTTATATTTCTTATCTTTTATAGTGTTTAAATCAAAATCAGGGTTAAAAACTTTTATTGAAACGTCTAAACAATTTAAAATATTTTCCATTTCTTGAATTTTACTTTTTAGAAAACCTATTTCACTTTTTATATCTGTTCTTTTTGAAATTAATCCACTTAAAACGTGATCCATAATATATATTCTCCTTTGCTTTATTTAATATATATTATACTATGATTTTATTCTACAATCCCCATAAAATGGGCTTATTTTTTGGTGCGTTTGCTACATAATGTCGATATTTTTTAAAAAATTTTCTAATACAGGTTTGAATTTTTCTAAAATAGGGCTTT
>CAZDFZ010000081.1:0-7231 GCA_964504855.1 uncultured Aliarcobacter sp. | reverse complement strand
GAAAAATATAAATATAAAAATAGTACAAATCCAATCCAAATTCCAGCTAATTCTCCTTCATCATGAATATGATGAAAAATCTTTAAACTACGATTTTCTCTCCACCAAGCTGGACCTTGTTCTGTAAAAAACAGGTCTGTTTTAGCAAATCCATTCATAAATAAAACAGCCATAAGAACTGCTAATGCTCCTAAAACAATTGAAGAAGCTCCTAAAATAGACTCAATAACAAATGCTATTAATATTCCAACTCCAAACCAACTCTCAATTAAAGCTGAAATTAAAAGGTTTGTTTGTTTTGTTTTTTCCATAAAAATACCTTGAAAAATTTTGTAATAAAATTTAATTAAACTGTTAGAGATTAACATAATATAAATAAAATATATAATATTTATTTTTAAATAATTAAAAGAGATTGTATAAAAAATAGATAAAAAAGAAAATCTTTTTTATCTATGATGTTTTGTTTTTTTATTTTTTATTGATTTAATATTTAAAATCATCAAAATCGAAACTACAAATGCAACTATAAAAAATCCTGCAAAAACATAAAGAGTTTGAGAATAAGAGCCTGTACTGTCTTTTACTGTTGAAATTATAAGTGGACCTACAAGCCCAGCTGCTGCCCATGCAGTTAAAACATATCCATGAATTGCCCCAAGCTCTTTTGTACCAAAAATATCTCCAATATAAGCAGGAATCGAAGCGAAACCACCACCATAACAAGTCATAATAAAATATAATACAACTTGAAATACCACAATCTCACTAATTGATGGAAGCATATAAAATGCAACAGCTTGTGTTGCAAAAAATATCACATATACAACTGGACGCGTTAGATAATCACTAATAGATGCCCATAAAATTCTTCCTGCACCATTAAATATTCCCATAAGCCCAACAGCAGCAGCGGCGGCTATTGCAGAAACTCCTAAAACCTCTTGTAAAAGTGGAGATGCAACACCAATAATAGCTATTCCACAAGTTACATTTATAAATAACATCAACCAAAGTCCATAAAATCTTGGTGTTTTAATTGCTTCATTTAGTCCAATATTTGCCAAATCTTCTTTTATTGTTTTCTTTCCAGCTTTAATTTTTTCTTCAAATCTTTTTGGTAAATACTCATCATGTGGCTTTTCAAGATACAAAGCAGATGCAAACATTATTAGAAAATAAACTGCACCTAAAATAAAAAATGTCCCAGCAATTCCAACATATCCAATTAAAATTTTAATTGTTGGACCCCAAATAGCAGAAGCAAATCCAAATCCCATAATAGCAAGTCCTGTTGCCATTCCTCTTTTATCTGGAAACCATTTTACTAAGGTTGAAACAGGAGATATGTATCCAATTCCTAAACCACAACCACCTAATACTCCATAAAAAAAGTATAAAAGTAGTTTTGATTCCATCATTATTGCAAGTCCAGAACCCATTGTTCCTATTCCAAATAGTGTTGCTGCTATTATTGCAGATACTCTTGGACCATTTTTTTCTACAAATTTTCCCATTAAAGCAGCACTTAGCCCCAAAAAGAATATTGCCACACTAAAAGCTATAGTAACATCAGTTAAATCCCAATTCATTTGAGCTTGAATAGGTTTTACATAAACACTCCAAGCATATACAGAACCTATACATATATGAACACCCACAGCACTTAGTGCCATAAGCCATCTATTTTTTTCAATCATATTTTTCCTAATTTATAAAATCGTGCGAATACTATTAAAAATTAAATAAGAGTAAATTAAAATCAATAATCAATTTGTTATAATCTTTCATATTTATAAAAAAGAGTTGAATTATGGCTATTGCGATTATGTGTTCTGGTGGAGATTCTTGTGGTATGAATCCCGCAATTAAAAGTTTTGTTGATTATTGTTATGAAAAAAAGCTTGAGCCTTATTTTGTACATGAAGGTTTTGAAGGATTAATTGACAATAAAATAAAAAAAGCAAAACATAAAGATGTATCTGGAATTTTACATCTTGGTGGAACAATAATCAAAACTTCAAGATCAAAAAGATTTTTAGAAACAAAATATAGACAAAAAGCCTATGAAAATTTAAAGTCACACAATATAGATAAATTAATTGTTCTTGGTGGAAATGGAACATTTAAAGGATTACATACTTTTGCACAAGAGTTTGAGCTAGCTTTTGTTGGAATTCCAGCAACCATTGATAATGATATTTATGGAAGTGATTATTCACTTGGTGTTGATACAGCTTTAAATGTTATCAAATCTGCATTAGATGATATAAGAGATACATCATCATCTTTAAAAAAAGCATTTGTAGTTGAAACTATGGGTAGAGATTGTGGTTATTTAGCTGCAATTTCTGCAATTATAAGTGGAGCAGAAATTTGTGTAATTCCTGAAATAAAAACTGATTTAAATAGCCTAGAAAAAAAACTAAAAGATGAGCTAAAACATGGAAGAGAGTATATTTTAGCAGTAGTTAGTGAAGGTTCAAAACAAACAAATGATTTAGTTTCATGGATAAGTGATAAACTGAAAATAGATACAAGGAGTATAGTTTTAGGACATATTCAAAGAGGTGGGAATCCTACTGTATTTGAAAGATTAATGGCTAATGAGTTTGTTGTTTATTCAATAGATAAAATTATAAAAGAAAACTCTCAATCTATAATTGTCTATAAAAACTCAAAGTTTAAATTTATTGATATTAACAAGTTCACAGATAGAAAACAAAAAATTGATAAAAAGATTTTAAAACAGCTAGAAAAAATGACAAAATAGCTTTTGATTAAAAGCTATTTATTATTTTATAAAAACTAGATTTTTAAGTGATTTTTCATCATTGATAGCTACGAATGTATCAAGATTTTCTAATCTTTTTTCAAAAATAAAATCCTTTGCAAATTCACTAAATATATTTTTTATAAAATTTGTATCAAGTTCTGGTGCATTTAAACAAGATATTACTATGCAGTTTTCACTCGCCAATTCATCCAATCTTTTTATAATTTTTTCATAATCCTTAGTTGCTGCAAAACTTCCCTTTTGGAAAGATGGTGGGTCTATGATGATGATGTCATAAGGAGCCTCTTTTTTGATCCTACTCCATGATTTTAATATATCATAAGGCATAAATTTTACTTTTTTAGTATCTAGATTATTTAAATGATGATTTTCTCTACCTGTTGTTAAAGCACCTTTTGCCATATCCACATTTACTACTTTTGAGGCACCAGCATTTATAGCACAAACTGAAAATGCACAAGTATAAGAGAAAAGATTTAGGACATTTTTATCTTTACAAATAGAACTTAAATACTCTCTTCCATTTTTCATATCCAAAAAAATACCTATATTTTTATTGAAAAAATTGATTTTATATTTCAAACCATTTTCAATAGCTATTGCAAAAGAAGGAATTCCACCTCTTATTGCTTCATTTAGGTTTTCACTTTTATATTTTTTTTGAACTATAAAAGTTTCAAAACCTTTTAAAAGAGCAATTTCATCTAAAATATCTATAATTTTTTCTTCATTTTCTGATTCTTCAAAAAATGTAGCAAATAAAATATCTCCCAAACTATCCACAGTCAGATATTCAAAATCATCATAAAAGTTCCCACGTCCATGAAAAACTCTTTTGATTTCAATAGTTTTGTTTTCAAGATTTTTTAAAATAATCTCTTTTAATTTTTCTAAATTTATACTATTCAAAACTATGCTCTTTTATTGAAATAACTTTATATTCGTACACTTCACTATTTATCTCAAACTCAAATTCTTCATTTAAACTCTTTCCTAAAAGTGCTCTTCCAAAAGGAGATTTATTTGATATTTTATTTTCATTTGGATTTGTTTCGTGAGTTCCAAGGATAATAAAAGTTTTGATTTCTTGCGTATCTAAATCTTCTAAAACTACACAAGAGCCAAAATTTACTTTAGTATGTGGAATTTGTGATATATCTATAACTTCGCTATGATTTATGATTTTATCAAGAAATCTAAGTCTTTTATCACAATTTCTTATTTGCTCTTTTGCAGCAATATACTCTGCATTTTCACTTCTATCACCAAGTTGTGCAGCTATCTCTTTTTCTTTTACCCAGTAAGATTTCTCTTTTAGTAAAGCCTTAAACTCTTTAACAATTTTTTCATAACCATATTTTGTAATTAACTCTTTTTGCATGACGCAATTATATTAAGTTTTTTTGTATTTCTTTGTTAATATTACAAAAATAAAAAGGATATTATTTTGCCGTACATAAAAAAAGAGTTTAAAACTATAAAAGGAAAAAAAATTGAAGAATTTTTAACTTCTTATATTCCAATAGATCCTAAACTCACTTTATCTCTTTTGGAAAAAGGCAAAATTATAGATGAAAATAACAAGCGTCTTCAAAAAAATCAAATTTTAAAATCAAATTTTATTTATATTGTTGTATTTGAGCCCCAAACTAAAGGTTTAAAACCTATATTTGATTCTTTTCATTTTGCAATTTTTGACAAACCAAGCGGAATAATGGTTCATCCTTCATCTCATCAATTAAATATTTATACTTTACTTGATGAAATCAAATATCATTTTGGTGAAAAAGCCTCTTTAGTTCATAGAATTGATACAGAGACTTCTGGTTTAGTACTAGTTGCAAAAAATGCTTTTAGCGATATGTTTTTAAAAAATATGTTTGAAGAAAAGCTATATAAAAAAAGTTATAAAGCTATAGTAATAGGTGAAATAAAAGAAGAACTAGAAATAAATAAACCTATCACAAATGATACTGGCTTAATAAAATTAAAAATGAAAACTGATATAAGTGGAAAAGAATCAATTACCCTAGTAAAACCTATTTCTTATGATAAAAATCAAAATCAAACTTTAATAGAAGTAATTCCATTAACAGGAAGACAACATCAAATAAGAGTTCATTTAGATTCGATTGGACATAAAATCATTGGTGATACACTTTATGGAGTTAGTGAAGAATTTGCTAATGAGTTTTTGACTAATAAAATTTCAAAAGAAAAAAGAATTGAAGTTACAAAAGCTTCAAGGCTTATGCTTCAAGCAAATTCATTAGAGTTTAATTTTTTAGATATTACTTATAAATTTTCATCAAAACAGACTTTAGCAAAATAAAGGATTAAAAATGAAATTTGAAAAACTAACACACGGTAAATTAATCAAAAGATACAAAAGATTTTTAGCTGATATTATTTTAGATAATGGAAAAGAAATAACAGCCCATGTTCCAAATAGTGGCGCAATGACAAGCTGTATAGAACCAAATTGTGATGTATGGATAAGTCATCATGATGACATAAAAAGAAAACTAAAATATACACTTGAGCTTACAAAAATTAATGAAAATTTAATTTGTACAAATACAAATGTAGCAAATAAAATAGCAATTGAAGCTATTCAGAATGGCACAATTTCTGAACTTCAAGGTTATAGTTCCCTAAAACCTGAACAAAAATATGGACAAAATAGCAGAATTGATATTCTACTTGAAAATGAAAATAAAAAATGTTTTGTTGAAGTAAAAAGTGTAAGTCTAAAAATAGATGATTATTTAGCTTTTCCAGATTCAGTAACTTCAAGAGGCACTAAACACTTAAATGAATTATGTGATATGGTAAAAGATGGACATAGAGCTGTGATGTTATATGTTATTCAAAGAACTGATAATTTACCTTTTAGACTTGCTTGTGAAATTGATAAAAAATATTGTGAAGCTTTTAATGAAATTAAAAATAAAGGTGTTGAAGTCCTAGTTTATCAATCTAATATTGATTTAGAAAATATTTTAATTAATAAAAAGATTGAATTTAAATTTTAATTTATATAAGTTTTACTTATTTATTTTTTATTAAGTTTAGTTATATAATAATCCAATTTTCAATAAAGGATTAATATGAATATATTTGATAAAATTAGGAATTTTTGTAGACCTTTTAGAATTTTTATAGGTTTAATTTTAATTGCCGTAGGCTTTTTTATAGATAATGCTTGGTTTTATTTAGGAGTTATACCATTGATTGCTGGACTTTCAGATTTTTGTCCAGTTTGTATTGTAAGTAAGAAATGTACGCCAAGAAGAAATTAATTTTTCTTTTTGGTAAGGCTAAGTTATTTTAAAAAATTTAAAATAATCATTCCACAAAATTTTCCATCTTTGTAAAATTCTGCTCTATATTTTGATTTATTATTATCAATTGAATAGTTATCTTGAATATCATTTTTCTTAAGTAATATTTCGTCTTCACTTTCTATTCCATCTTTACTAAAACCAATTATATTTGCTCTAAAATCTGATTTTACTATTTTAAAATCATTTTTTATATCAATTTGACTTCCCAAAGATGTCTCTATTTCTTTACCATCAACAAAAATTTTAATCTTTTTATCTGTATTTTCTATATCAAAAATTTGAGGATACAAATCAAGAACTTTTATATTCCCAACATAAATTTCGTACTTATTGTTATCAAATTTTGATCTTGCTAGGGAGTGATTAAACTCTATTTTATTATCACTTTTTTTCATAGGAACAAATTTCATACTACTTTTTATATCATTTAAATCAAAAGATATATTTTCATTTATTGTAATTTTTCCAAAATCAAAAATTCTTTTTTTTACTTCTTCATAATTGTTAATATCAACTTCTCTTTCAAATTCTATATCCATTATTTTCATAAATTCTTCAATTGATTTTAATTGATAAATTACTTTATATGTCAAATCTGTGATATTTTTACTTGTTTCAATTGCAAATGCTGGTTTATTATTTGTTACTGCAAAATATGTCAATGAAAGTTGCATTTGTTCATCTTTAAACTTAGTTTGAGTGTTTTTAACCCCAAAAGAGTGAAAATCTTTAAATAATCCTTCATTATTCAAGCTACTATTGACTTTATTAGCAATTTCATCCAAATTACCAAATTTATCATCAATTTTTTCTTGATCAATTATTGTTGCTTGTCCCCAAGAATTAGGATTAAAAATTGCATTCTCATATTTATTTCTGTAAAAACCATATCCATCATGTAAATTTAAAATCAAATGTACATTTTTTTCTAATATAAGTTTTTTTATTTTATTTATAGTTGGTAAATCTTCATCATTTTTATCTATAACACTAAATTTTCTATTCATATCCCCATAGAGTCCCCTATTATTAGCCATAATACTATCAACATTTAAATTTGGAATTATCCATAAATTTCCAGATTTAA
>CAZDFZ010000080.1:0-7310 GCA_964504855.1 uncultured Aliarcobacter sp. | reverse complement strand
TTCATTATCTAAATGAAAAATTTTATGAGTTGTTTCTTCTTGAATATTTGAGTGATTAAATCTTCGTAAAATTGTTTTTATTCTAATCTCAAGTTCTCTTGGGTCATAAGGTTTTGGTAAATAATCATCAGCTCCAAGCTGTAAAGCTGTAACCTTGTCGGTTATATCACTTCTTGCACTTGAAATAATAATTGGTATATCAAAGTTTTTAACTATTTGTTTACAAACATCTAATCCATCCATCCCAGGAAGCGTTAAATCTAATATAACTAAATCATATTTATTGATTTTTAGAGCTGAAAGAGCCAAAAATGGCTCTTCATAGTTTGTAACTTCCATGTTAAATTGCTTTAAGTATTGAGTCAGAATATTTGCTAATTCTAAATCATCTTCAATCATTGCAATTTTTATCATTTAAATAGTCCCTATAATTTTTTATTCATTCTTTCTTTTCTTAAATCTATTAAAACTTTTAACTGTTCTTTTTGTTTAGCAGTTAAAATTGCATAAGATTTTTCTATTATTTCTGCTTGAGATTTTATCATATTATCTCTTCTATCATTCATGATAGAAATGAATTTATCCTTGTCAAAACTATCTTTCGTAAAAGCAACATCAGGAGTTTTTTCATTTTTTCTAACATCTGCTACTATTTGCTCAATTTTTATTTTTTGTTCACCTGTTAAATTTAGTTCATTAAATAAATGCAAAATAGTTTCTTTATGGTGTTTCATCATTGTTTCTTCACTCATCATACACTTATTTTCAATATTTTTTCTATCTTTTTTATCCATATCTCCCATTGCAAATAAACCACTTGCTAAAACTGTACTAATTAATATACCTGTAAATATTCTATTTTTTGTTTTCATTTTAAATCCTTTTGTTATTTGATATAAAGAATTATCACATATGGATTTTAATGATTTATAAATTCAATATTAACGAAATTTAAACAGTATTAGAGAAAATAATTTATCTTTTGATATAATTAATCTAATAAAATATTTAATTAAGAATACAAATGCAACTATCAACTTTCATTACAAGATTTATATTTACGATAGCTTTTATTTCCACTTTATTTGCTTTTTTCATATCTACAGCTTATCAGTATGTAAATTTTCAACAAGATAAAACTTACATAAAAGAAGAATTTACTTCATTAAAAAGAAAAGAGATTCAAAGAGAAGTTTTAAGCGTATATAATCTAATAGAACATAAAGAATTAATGCTAGAAAAAGCACTAAATGACAGAATAAAAGAGAGAGTTTATCAAGCATATAATATTGCATACTCCATTTACAATCAAAATAAAGATGAAAAAAGTATTGATGAAATAAAATATTTGATTGCAGCTGAACTCAAAAACTTAAAATATGAAAATGATAAAACTTATTTTTTTATAAATAGCAATAAAGGGCAAGCAGTACTTTTTAATAAAAACATTGAACTTAATAACTATAAGAATGTATGGAATATGCAAGATGAAAATGGAGAGTTTATAATTCAAAATCAAGCCAAAATCGCTTTAGAAAAAAAAGAAGGTTTTTTAATGAATAGTTTTATAAAACCTGATTCTACGGATAGTAAGCTTTATTCAAAATTATCTTTTGTTAAACTATTTGAACCATATGATTGGCATATTGGTATGGGAGAATATATTGATGAAATTAGAGAAGCTAATCAAAAAGAGATATTAAACTGGATTTCAAGTGTTAGATTTGGGAAAGAAGGTTATCTTTTTGTGAATACATTTGATAAAAAAGCCTTAGTTTTTGATGGTAAAAAACTTGAAACACCTATAATATATCCAAATGAGAATATTTTTAAAATGCAATTAGAACAAGTAAAGAATAGCGAAGGTGGCTTCTTTTCATACAAATTTAAGAAATTAAATCAAAATCAAGAATTTGATAAAATTGCTTTCGTAAAAAGTTATGATAAGTATAACTGGATTATTGGTTCTGGTGTTTATTTAGATGAAATGGAATCTGAATTAAAACGAAAAGAAGCCATTTTCAAAGAGACTATAGAAAAACAATTTATTCTTATATTGGCAATATTTACATTAATTTTATTTGTAATATATTTAATTTCCAAACATCTATCAAAATATATAAATTCTAATTTAGAAAATTTAACTTCATCTTTTGAAACAGCATGTAGAGAAAATAAAAAAATAACAACTGAAGACTTAACATATAAAGAGTTTATTTCTCTTGCGAATAATCTTAATTCAACACTAGAAGAAAAAAATCGTACAGAAAGAAAATTAAATTCTTATATTGAAATCGTTAATAAAAATGTACTTATTTCATCAACAAATAAAGAAGGAATAATAACAGATATAAGTGAAGCATTTTGTGAAATTTCTGGCTATTCAAAAAAAGAGCTCATAGGCAAAACACATGCTATCCTAAAACATGATGATACTTCTATGGATTTTTTCACAAATATGTGGGATATTATTCTTAGTGGTAAAGAATGGCGAGGTGAAATAAAAAATAAAACCAAACAAGGTAATACATATTGGGTTTATTCAATAATAAAACCAAGATTTAAAAATGGAAGTATAAATGGATTTACTTCAATAAGTACAAATATTACTGATAAAAAACATGTTGAATATCTTTCAATTACTGATGAATTAACTGGATTATATAACAGAAGATTCTTCAACCTAAAAATTGAAGAAGAAATAAATAGAGCAAAAAGAGAAAAAAATTATTTCTCATTCTTAATTATGGATATAGATTACTTTAAACAATATAATGATACTTACGGGCATCAAAAAGGAGATTTAGCCCTTGAAAAAGTTGCTGAAATCTTAAAGAAAAAAACAAGTAGAGGTTCAGATTTTGCATTTAGACTAGGTGGTGAAGAGTTTGGAATTATTACCACTTTAGATAAAGAAAAAATGATTGAATTTGCAAACATTATAAAAAATGAGATTGAAAATCTTCAAATTGAGCATAGCCAAAGTAAAGTTTCTAAATTTTTAACAACTTCTATTGGACTTATTTCTAAAAAAGAAGCTGAAATTACGAATAGTGATAATTTATATAAAGAAGCTGATGACTGCTTATATGAAGCAAAAAAATTAGGAAGAAATAGTATTTTTATACTATAAAAACTATGAAAATAAGAGTAGGAACATTTAACCTTTTTCAGTTTGTAGAACCTCCATATTCTTGGTATATAAAAAAAGATAAATTCACTCCTGAACAATGGATAGAAAAAACAACTTGGATAAAAAACCAAATTAGTGAAATGAACTGTGATGTTATAGGTTTTCAAGAGGTTTTTTCTAAAGATGCTTTAAAACAGTTAGTTTTAGAGTTAGGATTTAAATATTTCAAAACTATAGACAATCCAAAAACTGATAAAAAAAATGAAAATGTTTATACAAGTACTATTGTTGCCCTAGCATCAAAATATCCTATTAAAAATCTAAAAAAAGTTCAAACTGACTTTTCATCTTTAAAAAAACACAATGTTTCTGGATTTTTTAAATTTGCACGTGAACCAATCAAAGCTACAATTGCTTTAGAAAATAAAAAATATTTAGATGTTTATGTTTGTCATTTAAAATCAAATAGAGACAATGAATTTGAATATATTTTTACAAAAGATGCCTCACTAGAAGATAAAAAGAATAAAGTAAAAAAAGCATTGGAAGATAATTATTCACTCTCTCTAAAACAAAGACTTTGTGAAGCTAGTTCTCTTTTTAGTAATATAAAGTTAAATACAAACCCTGCCATTTTAATGACCGATTTAAATGATAAAGAGTTTTCTTTAACAATCGATGCTTTGACAAATAAAAGATATCATGATGAAACTTTAATAAAAGATGATTATTTATTACTTGATGCCTATTACTATTTTAAGGCAAAAATTTATAATCCTCATCCAGAACAAAAAGAGATAAAAAGAACTCCTACAAGCTATTTTGCAGGGAAAGGAAATGTTCTTGATTATATTTTTGTTTCAACTTTGTTTGACAAAACTAGAAAAAATAGCATAGGTAAAATAACTTCTTATGAAGTTTTTGATAAACATCTACAAAAAAATCACAATGGCTCAATTTTACAAAGTGACCATGCACAAGTTGTTTGTGAGGTTGAGTTTAATATTTAATCTTTATTCTTATTTCTAAAACCTATAACTTTATCTTCGCTATGCTTACTATCTTCAAGAATTTGTGAAAGTATTTCAAAAGCTGAAACTGTTGCTAACATATATACGCCTTGCTCAGTGAATACTTTTGGCATAGTTCTTGTTTTAGAAAAATTTGTGGTCGAAATTTTCGACCGCAAATTTTCAAACTCTTCTTCTGTAAGTTCAAAATAAAAATCCTCTGGAAATTTATCAGGGTTATTTTTTACAGCTTCATTTATTCTTTTTGTTTCAACTTGATAAAGTTTTGCTAAATCACTATCTAACATCACTTTTAAATTAAGAATTTCATAGATACTATTTTGCATTATCTCTTGTGGTAAATTTTCCATAAACTCTTCCTTTATAAATTTTGAAAAGTTTATCAAATAAATTTAATAATAACTAAAATTATTACATTTTGTAAGATTTATATTTTTATATCTGGAAAATCATTTATCATTTCATTATAAGTTTTATTTTTCATCAATTTTTCAACAACTATATCCAATGGATTTTCATAAATATCTGGTAAATCAAACTCATTTTCATACAACTCAAATGCTAATTTTTCAAATGGTGGATTAAATTGTGCATCAACACTATTTTTATTTCCCCTTGCATCAACCCTATACCAACCAAAATCTTTTAGATATATTGCATTTAATCCATGCAAACAATAAACATCATCTTTATATTCACCACAATTAAGTCTTTGATAACAAAAACCAGTTGGAATAGAATTTACTCTTAAAAGTGCAGCTAAGAGATGTGATTTTGCATAACACCAACCTGTTTTATATTTTAGAACATCACTTGCTTTACAAGTTGTAATATCATCTTTATAGTCCCCACTATGATTGATATTATCTCTTACATATAAAAAACAGTTTTTAGCTATTTCAACATCACTTTTACAATCTTTTGAAAGTTCAAATGCAAGTTTTTGGATATTTGAATCATCAAAATCTATAATTTGAGTTGCTTTTAAAAAGTTATCATGTTTTTTTAGATGTTCAAACTCATTCATCTCTGCATTTATAAAACTATCAATCATTGTTCTATAAACATTTTCAACAACCACTTCATTTGCACCAGTTGTTTTTGCTAAATTTTTTACTTTTAAAATAACCTCTTCCACTCTTTTAGAAGCTTTAACATCAGCCGTATCATTTTTGAATTTAGCAGCTTGTTTTACAAAATGTCCTCTTTTAGCGATTAGTTTTACTATCTCTTCATCTATTGAGTTTATATTTATTCTTACTTCTTCTATGTTGTTGCAGTTTTGCATTTTATTACTTTCTCAAATACCTCAAAGTTGTAGCAATAATATCGTCATCGTCTTTACTAGGGCTTTTTATAGTCTCTTTTGTATCATCGGCTTTGGTAAATGTGATATTCATCTCATAAGAACTAATATTTTGGATTTTTAGATTTAAAGCTAAAATTTTGATAATGATTAGTTCAATAAACTGTTTTGTGAAAATATCTGGTTTACCAAATCTATCTTCCATCTCTTCTTCTATCGCATATACTTCTTGAATATCACTTGCACGACTTAGTCTTCTATAAAGCTCAAGTCTAACCCTATCTTCAAGAATATACTCTTCACTTATGTATGCACTAATAGCTAGTTTTATATCAACTGATTTTTTCTCACCTTTATCATCACCCGTAAGACTTGCAAGGGCATCTTCTAGCATTTTTAGATATAAACCATACCCTATTTGTTTGATATGACCACTTTGATCTTCTCCAATGATATTTCCACCACCTCTGATTTCTAAATCTTGATGAGCAAGAGCTGTACCACTTCCTAAATATGAGTTTGATTCAAGAGCAACTAGTCTTTTTACTGCATCTGGTGTGATTTGTTTTTTATCTTCAACTATGTAGTAGCAGAATCCCTCTTTGTTACTTCGTCCAACTCTTCCTCTTAATTGGTGTAAATCAGCAATTCCAAATCTATCTGCACCATCAATAATTATTGAGTTTGCATTTGGTAAGTGAAGTCCTGATTCAACAATTGAAGTTGCAAGTAATATATCAAATTCATTGTTTTCAAAGGCTTCAATTATCTTTTCAGCCTGTTCTGGTTTGATTTGAGAGTGAATAATTTGAATTTTGATATTTGGGACAATTTGCTCAATATCAGCTTTTTTTGCTTCAATTGAAGCTATGTTATTATGCACATAAAATAACTGTCCACCTCTTCTTTTTTCCCTTAGAATTATCTCTTTGATTAGTTTTTCACTAAACTGTTTTACATAAGTTCGCACACCCAATCTCTCAGTTGGCGGAGTAAGAAGTGAACTCATACCTTTTAGTTTTGATAATGCAAGATTTAAAGTTCGGGGAATCGGTGTTGCACTCATAGAGAAAATATGCACATCTTCTCTTAAATGTTTCAATTTCTCTTTTTGTTTAACTCCAAATTTATGCTCTTCATCGATAATAACTAAAGCTAAATTATCTGTTTTTATATCTAAAAGTGAATGTGTTCCAATTACAAGTTTTATATCGCCATTTTCTAAACCTTTTTTGATGACAGTTTTTTCTTTTGTAGATGTTTTTCCATCAAGTTTAGCAACATTTATTCCAAATTGACTAAATCTTTTTTGCATACTATGATAGTGTTGAGTAGCCAAAAGAGTTGTAGGACATACAAAAATAGCTTGGAAACCATCTAAAATTGCTGCTAATAAAGCATTCATAGCAACTTCTGTTTTACCAAATCCAACATCACCTGATAGAAGTCTATCCATTACTCGACCACTACTTAAATCAGCGAATATCTCTGAAATACTTCTTTTCTGATCTTTTGTATAGTCAAATCCAGCACTTTTTTGAAAGTCTTGTAAAATTTTTTTATCAGTATTGATTTTAATACCATTTACAAGCTCCCTTGCAGCTGCTAGTTTTATGATATCGTTTGCAATTGCAAAAAGTCTATCTTTTACTTTCTCTTTTAGTTTAGCAAAACTTCCTTTCCCTAGCTTATCAACAACCGCATAAGAGCTTCCATCAGCCACATATCTATCAATTAAATCTATATTTTCTACTGGAATTAAAAGCTTATCATCACCTGCATACATAACGATCACAAAATCTCGTTTTGCACCCATAACTGTAACTGGTTCTATTCCTTT
>CAZDFZ010000079.1:0-7361 GCA_964504855.1 uncultured Aliarcobacter sp. | reverse complement strand
AATCTGGAAAGATGGTAAAAACTTATTCTATACTCAAGGTGAATATGGAAATCTTTCAGAAATGGCTAGACATTATATTGGTGGTGTATTTAAACACGCTAGAGCAGTTGCTGCATTTACTAATCCATCAACTAACTCTTACAAAAGATTAATTCCAGGATTTGAAGCACCTTCAATCTTAACTTATTCTTCTCAAAATAGATCTGCATCTTGTAGAATTCCTTATGGTGCAGGTGAAAAAGCAACAAGAATTGAAATGAGATTCCCAGATTCAACTTCTTGCCCATATTTAGCATTTGCTGCTATGTTATGTGCTGGATTAGATGGTATTAAAAATAAATATGAGCCAGTTGGTCCAATGGATGACGACTTATTTGAATTACCATTAGATGAAATTAGAGAAAGAGGAATTCCTCAAATGCCTCATACTTTAAGAGGAGCATTAGAAGCATTAGTTAGAGATAATGATTTCTTACAACCAGTATTTACAAAAGATATGATTGATACTTATCAACATTATAAATTTGAAACTCAAGTTTGGCCTTATGAAGCTAGACCTACGCCATTTGAATTAAAAACTACGTATTCTTGCTAGTATTTTAAATCAGATAATAAAAAAGGGTGAGTTGAGAAACTCACCCTTTTTTTATTTCTTAAATAGAAAAGAAGAAATAAAATCCTAAATCAAATTTAGGACTTTATATAATATTATTAAAATTCCATACTTTCACTATTTTTATTTTCTGTTTCAGGTAGGATTTCTACATCAGGAATAGGAGAAATATCTGTATAAAACTCATCTCTACCATGTATTTTTGTTGTATATACATTTTGAGGTATAACAAAATTTCTTGGAATTTCAGGATGTATTTCTAAATATTTTTTATAAAAGTATGAAAATACAGGTGCTGCAATTTTACCACCAGTTTCAGTTTTTCTCATTGGAGTGTTGTTATCTTTCCCAAACCAAATAATTGTTTGAATAGAAGGAGAATATCCACAAAACCATGCATCAATATTGTCATTTGTCGTTCCAGTTTTTCCTGCCACTTCTATTCCTGGTACTTGAGCAGACTTTCCTGTTCCTTTTGTAACAACATCTTGTAATATAGAAGTCATAAGATAAATTTGTTCAGGTTTCATTACAGGTTTAGTATGAGATTGAAATGTTACTGACTGACCATTTTTATTTATAACTTGTTCTATAATATAAGGTTTTACTTGTACACCATTATTTGAAAACATACTATAAGCTTCACTAAAATCCATCAATGATACACCTAGTGAACCTAATGTTATTGAAAGATTATCTTCAACATCTTTAAATCCATAGTTTCTTAATTCATTTGTAACTGTTGAAACTCCTAAATCAGAAACCAAATTTAATGTTGCTAAGTTTCTAGATTCAGTTAATGAATTTCTTAAACTAACTATCCCTTCAAACTTTCCACCATAATTTTTTGGTTGCCATTTTTTTTCTTCACCACCAACTGTATAACTATATGTTCTTGATATATCAACTAATTGAGAAGCAGGATTATAACCATTATTTAATGCTACTTGATATAAAAATGGTTTTATAGAACTTCCTGCTTGTCTTTTAGATTGATAAGCTCTATTGAACATAGATTGATTATAGTCTATTCCTCCACAAAAAGCTAAAATTTTTCCAGTACTACTTTCCATAGAAATTAAAGCACCATTTAACTCTTTTACATAAGTATCATCATTAGGTTTTTTTTCACTTTTTCTAAAATCTAAATCTCGTTTTAAAGCATCATCATAAGATTGTTTAAGGCTTTCTTGTGCAATTTCTTGTGCATTTAAATCAATAGTTAAATATACTTTATATCCACCAGATAAAATATCTGGGATGTCATTTATTAATTGACTTACTGCAAAATCAATTGCATATGGTGCTTTATTTTTTGATAGAGTTTGATTATGAATAACTGGTGTCTCTTTCATTGAAGTTTCAAACTGTTCATTATTAATCCAGCCTAAAGTATTAAGTCTCGTAATAACTTGATTTGCTCTGGCTAAAGAAATTTTTAAATTTTTTGTTGGATCATAGAAACTTGGAGCTCTTGGAAGTCCTACTAAAATTGCTATTTCTTTTAATGTTAATTCATATAAATCTTTATTGAAATAACCTTTTGCAGCTGTTTTAATACCATAATAGTTATGACCAAAATATACATGATTTAAGTATCTTTCTAAAATTTCTTCTTTTGTTAATACATTTTCAAGTCTAATTGCAAGAAGTGCTTCTTTAACTTTTCTTGTTAATTTTTTTTCTCTATTTAAAACAAGCATTTTGATTAATTGCTGAGTTAGTGTACTTGCACCTTCTACAAATCCCCCTGAAGCTATATCTTTTATAATAGCTCTACTTATGGCATCTGGGTTAATTCCATGATGTTCAAAAAACTGAGTATCTTCAATTGCGACTAAACCTTCAATTATTCTTGCTGGAATATCATCGTATTTAACATATTCTCTATTTTCTTCTCTAAAAGTATTTGCTAATAATCTTCCATCTTTGTCAAAGAATTGGGTACTTTGTTTTGGAGTGTAGTTTATAACAACATCAATATCTTCTTTAATTTCATCATATAGTGTATATATCCAACCAGCTGCCGCTAATCCTAAAATGATAAATAAACCTATTATATATTTGAGCATAATTTATGTCCTAAAAATTTTGTTTTTAAATGTCGAGTTAATTAATTGTTTTGTGTAATCTTTTTGTGGAGTATAAAGTATTTCATTTGTTAATCCTTCTTCAATAATTTTTCCATTTTTTAAAATAACCATATTTGTACATATATCTTTTATTGAATTAATATCATGGGTTACAAAAAGAATTAAGATATTTAACTTTGTTTTTATGTCATTTATTAATTGAATAATATTAATCTTATTCTCTTCATCTAAAGCAGTAGTAGGTTCATCTAGTAAAAGTAATTTTATATCTCGGCTTAATGCAATTGCAATAACAATTCTTTGAATTTGACCGCCACTTAGTTGAGAAGGAAATTTTTTCAATACACCTTTATCAAGATTTACTAAAGCTAAAACGTCTTCTTTTTTTTCTAGTGAACAAAAAAATTGATCTCCTACTTTTGTCATAGAAGATAATGAAGTAAATGGATTTTGAGGAATAAATCCAATTGAATTATAGTTTAATTCAAAATTTGAAATTACTTCTTTATTTACAAGTAAATCAGAAGGAAGAAGATTTAATAATGCTTTTAATGTTAATGATTTTCCACTACCACTTTCCCCAATTAGTGCAGTGGAATCATTTATATTAAATGAAATATTTAATAACTCTTTTTTATTAGTTTTAATTTCTAAATTTTTTATATTAATATTTAACACAATATATCTTTATATTAATGGTTCATCCATCTCATTTGGAATTTCCAAATTCATAAGTTTTAAAACAGTTGGTGCAATATTATTTAAACTTCCTATTTTTACTTCTTTAACATTTTGAGAAATTACAAAACAATAAACATCTCCAACTGTATGATTTGTTAGAGTGTTTCCATCTTCATCTTTCATCATTTCACAGTTTCCATGATCAGAAGTTAATATTACATTGTAATTTAATTCTTTTGCAATATCCAATATAAGACCCAACTCATAATCAACAGCCTCAACAGCTTTAATAGCAGCTTCAAAAACTCCAGTGTGTCCTACCATATCACCATTTGCAAAATTTACAACTATAAAATCTGTTCCACTTTTCATTGCATCTTTAACTGCAACTGCAACTTGAGGTGCTGACATTTCTGGTTGTAAATCATAAGTTGCAACCGAAGGTGATGGAATTAAAACTCTAGTTTCATTTAATACAGGTTCTTCTACTCCGCCATTAAAAAAGAAAGTTACATGGGCATATTTTTCTGTTTCAGCAGTATGAAGTTGTGATAATCCAGCATTTGAGATAACTTCAGCTAAAGTGTTTTTTGGAGAATCCTTTGGAAATAAAATTGGTAATGGAGTATTTTTATCATATTGAGTCATTGTTGCAATATTTAAAGAATTTTTAATTGTATCAAATTCATTAAAGTTTTTATTTGCAAAAACTGATGAAATTTCTCTCATTCTATCACTTCTAAAATTACAAAAAATTACTCCATCATTTTCTTTAAGTCCATCGTAATCATTAAAAGCAGTTGGTACGATAAACTCATCAAAAATCTCATTTTTATAAGAATCATCAATATATTCTAAAACATTATTTGAAGTTAAAGGATTTGCAAATGCAATAGCATCATAACCTTTTTTAACTCTATCCCATCGATTATCTCTATCCATAGTATAGTATCTTCCTGCAATTGTTCCAATTTTTATATCTTCATCACAAATTTCAATAATTTGATTTATATAAGTTTTTGCACAATCAGGTGCAACATCTCTTCCATCCGTTATTATATGAATAAATACTTTTTTATTTGCATTTTTTGAAATCTTAGCCATAGCAATAATGTGTTCTATATGAGAATGAACACCTCCATCACTTAATAAACCGATTAAATGAATATCATTAGAAGTATTTAGAATATCTTTAAAAACAACATTGTCTTTTAAAGTATCATTTTCAATAGCGATATTAACTTTTACTAAATCTTGATATAAAATTCTTCCACTTCCAATTGTCATATGACCAACTTCACTATTTCCCATTTGACCATCTGGAAGACCTACAAATTTTCCATAAGTATGAATTAAAGAGTAAGGGATATTTTTGAATAAATAATCATAAGTCGGAGTATTGGCAGTCGCAAAAGCATTAAAATTATTTGAAGAGTTATGTCCTATACCATCTGTGATGATAAGCAATGTTTTATTTGTCATGGTTTAAACCTTTTAAAAAGTATAATATATTATAATCGCGCAAATTATATCAAAATCAAGGTTTAAGTTTGTTTTACTGGTTATATAGACACATAGATATTAATATTTTTCAATATATTTCATTTCGTGCGGGAATGAGTTTTTTCTTTGCTTTTGTTTTAACAATGTATTTAATGCCAAAATTCATTAAATGGGCTAAAGCAAAAAAAGCTTCTCAACCTATTTATGAATATGCACCTCAATCACATCAATCAAAAGCAGGAACTCCAACTATGGGAGGAGTAGTATTTATATTTTCAACAATAATTGCTACATTATTAACTGCAAAATTAAATAATTTTTATGTTATTGGAGGCTTAATTACTCTTGGGCTTTTTTCTTTTATTGGTATGCAAGATGATTATTCAAAAATTTCTAAAGAAAAAAATTCAGCAGGATTAAGTGCTAGAGCAAAATTAATCCTACAATTTATTTGTGCATTTATTATTGGATATGTAATTTATCATTTTGGTCATACAACAGATTTATATACACCATTTTATAAACTTCCTTTATTTGATATGGGAGTGTTTGCGCTTGTTTTATGGATGTTAGTTATTGTGGCTTCTTCAAATGCAGTAAATTTAACTGATGGCTTAGATGGATTAGCTACAGTACCTTCTATAATGGCGTTTGTTTCTTTATCAGTGCTAGTTTATGTAACCGGACATGCTGTATTTTCTACATATTTATTATTACCAAATATTCAAACTACAGGTGAACTAGCAATAATTGGTAGTGCTATTTGTGGATCGCTAATAGCATTTTTATGGTTTAATTCTCATCCTGCAGAAGTTTTCATGGGAGATTCTGGTTCGTTACCTTTGGGCGCTTTTATGGGTTATATGGCAATAGTTGCAAAATCTGAATTATTGTTGTTATTAATTGGATTTATTTTTGTTTTAGAAACAGTATCTGTAATTTTACAAGTTGGTTCATATAAATTAAGACAGAAAAGAGTTTTTTTAATGGCTCCTATACATCATCATTTTGAACAAAAAGGTTGGAAAGAGAACAAAATAATTGTTAGATTTTGGATAATTTCATTTATGACAAATCTACTAGCACTTTTAAGTTTAAAAATTAGATAAGAGAATTAATTATGACTACAAGAAATGAAAAAATTAGAATTTTAGGAAAAGGTATTACAGCACTTGCATTGAAAGATAAATTTCCTAATGCAACTTTATATGATGATAGTGACTTTTATGAATATGATTCAAACTTAAATGAATATACAGTTGTAAGTCCCGGAATCCCTCCATATAATAATATGGTTTTAAATTCAAAAAATCTTGTTAGTGATTATGATTTATTTGGTTCAATTATGCCCTTTTCAATTTGGATATCAGGTACAAATGGTAAAACTACAACTACTCAAATGTGTCAACATTTATTGAAAGAATATGGTTCAATTTATGGAGGAAATATTGGTGTACCCTTAAGTCACCTAGATGAGAAGGCTCCTATATGGATTTTAGAAACATCATCTTTCACATTACATTATACAAACAATACTAAACCTAATATTTATATCTTACTTCCTATTTCAGAAGATCATATCACATGGCATGGTTCTTTTCAAGAGTATAAGAATGCAAAATTAAAACCTTTATCATTAATGAATGAAAATGATATAGCAATTATTCCAAATGAGTTTAACAATATAAAAACTAATGCACATGTAGTAAGTTATAGTAATAGTGATCAGTTATGTAATCATTTTGGAATAGAAAAAAGTAAAATAAAATTTAAAGAGCCATTTTTACTAGATGCAATTTTGGCAATGGCAACTAGAAAAATCATATTCGACGAAATTAATTATGATTTAATTAATGAATTTGTTATTGATAAGCATAAAGTAGAAGAATTTAAAGATTCTAAAAATAGGTTATGGATAGATGATAGTAAAGCAACAAATGTTGATGCAACAATAAATGCAATCGTTCCGTATAAAGAAAAAGAAATTCATATTATTTTAGGTGGAGATGATAAAGGTGCAAATTTAACTCCTTTATTTGAAAATATAAAAGAATTAAATATTACTGTATATGCAATTGGAACAAATAGTGATAAAATTGCTAATTTCTGTAATCAATATAAAATAAAAGTAGAAAATTGTTTATATCTTAACATTGCAGTTAGTAAAATTGATTCAAATTTAGATGAAAATTCAGTGGCAATGTTATCGCCAGCTGCAGCTTCTTTGGATCAATTTAAGTCTTATGCTCATAGAGGAGACGAATTTAAAAAATTTGTAAGTAGTTTAAGTTAATATTAATATATTACTTTGTATAATCTCACTCCAATTTGTATTGGTTCGATAGCTCAGTCGGTAGAGCAAAGGATTGAAAATCCTTGTGTCGACAGTTCGATTCTGTCTCGAACCACCATTTTGTGGATGCTGGTGTAGCTCAGTTGGCTAGAGCAGCTGATTTGTAATCAGCAGGTCG
>CAZDFZ010000078.1:0-7517 GCA_964504855.1 uncultured Aliarcobacter sp. | reverse complement strand
ATTAAAAACAAAAAGTTCTATAAGTTGTTCTGTTACACCATGACTATTCATATCCACTAAAGAGCTCATAGCACTAAAAGCATATGTCCCTGAAATCATAGGAATTATAGAAGCAACCGTATCAACTGGTCTTGGAATAAGATGTTTTCTTGACCAATAAAGAGCAATTATTCCAATAAATGTTGCTGCTAAAAAAGTAGAAATTTCAATACCAAAACCTGCATGTAAACATATTGTTCTAGTTATATAGGTTATTGCTCCTCCCATTGCACAATATATTAAAGTGTGTTTTGGAACATTAAAAACCATTGCAAATCCAACAGATGCAACACTTGCAAAAAATGCTTCAATAAGCATCATTATAATAGCATTACTCATTTTACCACCCCTTAATATTTAAAATAGCCATAGCTATAATTATTCCAATAGATGTGGCAATTGTAAGAAGGATACCTTCCATCCATCGTCCCCAACCCATCATTAAATAACCTTTTAAAGAGTCTAAAAATGAGTTCACAAATGAAAATCCAGGAGCAAGTAATAAAACACTTGAAGCAAGGGCTATACTTGGCGTTGAACTAATTCCATTTAATTGAGAAAGACTTGAAATCATGGTTGCAGTAAATGCTGTTATTCCAAAAGTAATAATCATAACGAATCTTCTTTTTGCAAGTTCTTGTCGTACAAACATAGCTGTAGAAGATGCTAAAAAGGTAATAAAAAATGCTACCCAATCAGAACCTTGTAAAAATGCAAAAGAGGCACAAGCAAGTCCTACCATAAATACAACTAGCCATCTATTGTAATAGTTTGGTTGAATCTCTTTTAGTTTTGCCAATAAATATGTAACATCATAAGATTTTTTTTCAATTGCAATTACGATTTTTTGAATATCACAAACTATTGACATATTTATAGGCTTGTGATGAACTCTTCTTGTTGTTGTAACTGATTGATGATGATTTAGTGTTGTTAAAACTATTGCAACTGGAATCATTGAAATTTCTACAGAATCAACTCCTAAAGCTCGACCTAATCGCTGAGCAGTTTGTTCTATTAAGATACTTTCTGCTCCATATTCAGACATTAATACAGCAGCTTTTATAATTGCTCTTGTAATTATTGTTTGGTGTTCATAATCCATATTTTTTATAATCTCTTTATATAAATTTTTCTGGATTGTATCAAATAAATATGTAAAAGTTGTGATATTTTATAAAGAGTTATTGGATATAATGAAAATTATTAAAGGAAAAAATTGAAAGAGTTAACTACTTATTTTACAAACAAAAATATACTTTTCAAAGAGATAAAATCTATTTCACCAAAGGATTTGAATTCAAGAAAAAAGATAGAGATTTATGCTTCAACTACTATTGATTCGAAATTTTATGCCATATTTATAGTTGATTCAAAAAGCAGATTTATAAGAAAAAATGCAGATGATTTAATGGAACTTTGTGAAAAACTAGCAAGTTATTTAGGACACAATTTTAAGAAAAAAGAGTTACTTATAAAAAGTCCTCTTTGCTCAAAAGCAAAAGAGTATTTAAAACAAAATGATTGGAGTATAAGAGTTGATTTTATGTGATATTGGAAATACAACTTTTCATTTTTTGATAGATGGAAAACATAAAAAATATTTTTTAGATGAAAAAATTCCAAAGTTTGAAGATGAAATATTTTTTGTTTCAGTAAATGAAAAAGCTACAAAAAAACTATTGAAAAAAAATCCCTATGCAAAAGATATAAAAGAAATTTTAAAATTTGAAACTTCATATGAAGGATTGGGAATTGACAGGGCAGTTGGATGCTCTTTTCAAGATAATTGTGTGATAGTTGATGCTGGAAGTGCAATAACTGTTGATGTTATGGAAGATGGTGTGCATAAGGGTGGATTTATACTTTTAGGAATGCAAAGTTTTATTAAAAGTTATCCAAAAATATCAAAAAAACTAAAGTTTGAGTTTGAAAAAGAGATAAATTTAGATAAAATACCCGCTCAAACGAAAGATGCTATACAATATGCTATGTTAAAATCTATCATTTTACCAATCAAAGAAGTAAGTTTAAATAAAAATATTATATTCACTGGTGGTGATGGAAAAATTTTAAGTAAATATTTTGAAAATAGTGTATATAAAAAAGATTTAATATTTGAGAATATGAAAAGGATTATTAATGCTAACAATTGCATTGCCTAAGGGAAGAATTGCTGAAGAGACTTTGGATAAATTTGAAAAAGCATTTGGTGAAAAGTTTATTTTTGAAAATAGAAAGTTGATTCTTGAAAAAAGTGGTTTTAAATTTTTAAATGTTAGAAACCAAGATGTTCCAACTTATGTTATGCATGGTGCTGCTGATTTGGGTGTTGTAGGACTTGATGTACTTGAAGAAAAAGAGTATGACCTAATCAAGCTTTTAGATTTACAACTAGGTAAGTGTAAAGTTGCTTTTGGTTTAAGAGCAGGGGAACAACTTGATTTTTCTAAAAGCAAAATAACAGTTGCCACAAAACATGAAAAAATTGCTAAGAAATTTTTTGAGCAAAAAGCTATGGCAGTTGATATTATAAAATTATATGGTTCTATTGAACTTGCACCTCTTGTTGGGCTTTGTGATTGTATAGTAGATATTGTTGAAACTGGTGAAACTATGAAACAAAATGGTTTAGAAATTGGACCCACAATCATGGAAAGTAGCGCTCACTTAATAGCAAATAAAAACTCATTTTATGCAAAAAAAGATTTGATTTTAGATTTAAAAGAAAAAATTGAAGCGTTTATATAATGGGATTAGATTTATATTCAAAGGTTGAGCCTTATTTAGATTTTGAAGAAGAGATTTATGCTTTACATAAAGAGTTTCTAAAATTTGTGATGATAAATGACCTTGACAATATCATAGATATTGGATGCGGTCAGGGTTACTTTTTAGAAAATCTAAAAATCAATAAAAAGAACTATTTTGGTATTGATTTGAGTGTGGAGCAAATAAAAGTTTGTGAAGCTAAAAATCTAAATGCAAAAGCAATAGCTTTAGGAGAAGTAAAAGAAAAATTTGATTGTGCAACAGCTATATTTGATGTTTTGAACTATATTCCAAAAAAAGAGTTAAAAAAATTTATAAAAGAGACGAATCTTGTTTTAAATCAAGGAGCTTACTTTATTTTTGATGTAAACTCACTTTTTGGATTTGAAGAGGTTGCTCAAGGGTGTATTACTATTGATGTTGAAGATAAATTCATAGCAATAGATGCAAACTTTGAAAACAACAAACTTCAAACAGATATTACGCTTTTTGAAAAGTTAGAAAATGGACTTTTTTCTAAACAGAGTGATTCAATAGTTCAAGAGTATCACTCAAAAGAGACTCTATCAAAATTTTTAAAAGAGTGTAATTTTGAAATAGTAGAAATAAAAGAGTTTAATTTACACACAGATTCTAATGCTGATAAATTAATCTTTATTTGTAAAAAAATAGCCTAACACTAAAAGCTTTTGTGTTAGTGCAAATAACTAACATAAAGGTTTAAATATGACTTACCCACAATTTTTCAATAACATCCCAACTATAAAATTACAAGATGAACTAGCCTCTTTTTTAGGAGCATTTGAAGATGGAATAATAGAATTTTCATATTTAGATGTGGTAAAGAGTGCAGGGCATTCATGTCCCACAGTTTTAGGAGCTTATCTTATGAGTTTACAAGGTTTAAAAGCTTTATATGAAAATGACCTTCCTAAACGAGGACAAATAATAGTAGATTTTAAAGAAGCTCAAAATATTGGTGTTGCTGGAGTTATAGGTAATGTAATTATGAATATTACAGGAGCTACAACAAATAATGGCTTCAAGGGAATATCTGGAAAATTTGATAGAAATCATTTGATGAAGTTTGAACAAGATATAAATGGTGCAAGTGTGAGATTTACAAGAATTGATACTCAAAAAAGTGTTGATGTTTTTTATGATGCTTCAAGTGTAAAAGCACATGAAGATATGAATTTTTTGATGCAAAAATCTTTTCAAGGGACAGCAACAATTGAAGAAAAAATTGAGTTTGGAAAACTTTGGCAAAAAAGAGTTGAAGATATATCAAATAGCATAAATGAAGTTATAAAGGTAAATCCTTTATAACTTTATTTAAAATTTATTCAGATATTTGTTCCATTTCAACTCTGTTTCTGCCACTATTTTTTGCTTTATATAATGCTGCATCAACTCTTTTAAATAAAATATCTTTATCTTCATTTTTATGAAATTGACTTACTCCAATAGAACAAGTTATATGTTTAACATCATCAAATTTATGTTTTTCGATAGTTGCTCTTAATTTTTCTCCAACTAAAAAAGCTTGTTCTACATTTGTTTGAGGAAGCATTAAAACAAATTCTTCTCCACCCCAACGTGCCACAATATCAGTATCTCTTGAGCAAATAGTTAAGATTTTACTCACTTCTTGAAGAATATTATCTCCTACTAGATGACCATAAGTGTCATTCACATTTTTAAAATAGTCTATATCAACAAGCAATAAAGATAAATGCTGATCTTTATATCTATTTGCTTTTGAAATTTCATATTCTAAAAAAGAGTTAAACTTTCTTCTATTGTATAGTTTTGTTAAAAAATCGAAAGAAGCTTTTTCTTCAAGTTGTGTGGCTTTTGAAAGAAGTTCTTCATTCATTTTAGAGATTCTATTTCCTTCTTCTTTTATAAAATCTATCCATTTATTATAAATAATTCTTAAAAGTTCTTTTTGAGTAAGAATCCCAGTAATTTCATCATTCTCATTTGTTACAACTATTCTTTTAAAGTGTTTATCTCTTATAAAATCAATAGCTTCTGAAATTGTAGAATATTCACAAAGGGTATTTACAGGGCTTGTCATGTATTTGTTAATTGGAGTGTTTAAATTAGCATTAACATGAATAAGATTTATAAAATCTTTTGTTGTGAAAATTCCTATTGCTTTGTGATTATCATCAATTATGATTATAGAATCACTATTATTATCTTTCATTAATCTTATTGCTTGAATTGTAGAAGTATTTTCATATGTGGTTGTTGCTTTATATTGTAAAATTAAAGCTCCAATTGTTTGTTTTTTCATCAAAATTTTTGGATCAATATTGTTTATAATATCTGAATAAGACAAAATTCCTATTAGTTCATGATTTTCAACAATAACCATATATTTATCAGTAGAATCAACTTCATTTAGAACATTTAAAATATTCAAATCTTTGCTTAGAACTTTTGCTTTTTCTAATTTTAATTCTTTTAATAAAACATCTTCATTTATATTGCATAATTTATATTCTATTAAATCACTTATTGTTAGAAGATAGAATGTTTTATGATTATTTGAATTTTCAATAACAACAATATTTCGATGATTTGATGAAGCCATTTTTTGAATGGCTTCTTTTAATGGTTTTTCAATTTCTATAGAAACAATAGTTTTTACTGCTATCTCTTCAATAGTTGGCATCATGGCTTAAACCTTTTTTTAAATTAATCCTACAGCGTTTCTAATAATTTCCATTTTTGCGGATGCAATTTTTCTAGCTTTACTTGCTCCAAAAGCTAAAATTTCTTTTACTTCTTTTGGATTATTTAAGTAGTGCTCTCTTTTTTGTGCATAAGGTTCAAAGTGTGCATTGATTTTATCTAGTAATGTCATTTTAAAATGTCCATAACCTTCACCTGGAGTTGCATATCTTTGTCTTAATATTGCCAGTTCATCTTCATTCATAAACAGTTTACATAAAGAATAAATATTGCAGTTTTCCCACTCTTTTGGCTCATCAAGTTCTTTTGAGTCTGTAACTATTCCCATAACTTGTTTTTTGATAGTTTTAGCAGGACCAAACATATCAATAGTGTTATTGTATGATTTTGACATTTTAGCTCCATCAGTTCCAGGAACTGTTGCAACCACTTCATCAACTTTTGCTTCAGGGATAGTAAGAATTTCTCCATAAGTGTGATTAAAACTTGTTGCAATATCTCTTGTCATTTCCACGTGTTGGATTTGGTCTTTTCCAACAGGAACAATATTTGAATCAAAAAGTAAAATATCAGCAGCCATTAAAACTGGATATGAAAACAGTCCATGATTTGCTTGAATACCTTTTGAAGTTTTATCTTTGTATGAATGAGCACGTTCTAGTAATCCCATAGAAGTATGATTTGATAAAAGCCAATATAATTCTAAAACCTCTTTTACATCATGTTGAACCCAAAAAGTTGATTTTTCAGGATCCATTCCAAGAGCTAAAAAGTTTACAGCAGCTTCAAAAGTATTTTTTTCTAAAAATTCTTTATCTTTTACAGAAGTTAATGCATGATATGAAGCAATAAAAGCAAATAACTCCCCATCATTTTGAGATTCAACCATTTTTTTAACCATTCCAAAATAGTTTCCTATATGAATAGTTCCCGATGGTTGAATACCTGATAAAATTCTCAAATCATATCCTTTTATTATTTTTGCGTGATTATATCTAAAAGAAAATTCTAATTTGTTTATGATACAATTCCCAAAATTTTAAAAGGAGATAATATGGCAGCTGTAATAGTTGAAAAAGCATGTGGTTGTTTTAAAAATTCAGATTTTGAACAAGAAACACACTTTGCTACAATAGATGAAGCTTTAGAAAAAGCAAATGAAATGTGTATAATTATGAATGAAGATTTTTGCCACAAACACAAATTTAGAACAGAATATGTTGATGGTAATGTAATAATTAAAATGGAAATGAACGGATAAATTTAGTTTCCCATCTAATCTCTTTGTAGAGTTTTTTAGCTATAATGCACAAAAAATAAAACAAAGAGCAAAGATGATAGATATAAAACTACTACAAAAAGATTTTGACTATGTTGCAACAGCTTTACAAAAAAAAGGTGTTGATAACGAACTTTTAAATAACCTAAAAACTCTTGCAATTAATACAAAACAAAAAAGACAAGAGATGGAAGATGTAACGGCTGAGCAAAATGTTCTTTCAAAAGAGTTCGGAAGATATAAAAAAGAGAACTTAGACATCACATCTTTACAAGAAAATATAAATAATCTAAAAAATAAAAAACAACAATTAGAAGAAGAAGTTAGAGTTTTAGAAGAGGAATTAACTTCTATTATTTTAGGTGTTCCAAATATGCCAGATGAATCGGTTCCTTTTGGAAAAGACGAAGATGAAAATGTTATTTTAGAGGTAGTTGGACAAAAGCCAACTTTTTCATTTGAGCCAAAAGAACATTGGGATTTAAACAATGGTTGGTTAGATTTTGAAAGAGGTGTAAAGCTTGCAAAATCAAGATTCTCTGCTATTAAAGGTCAAGGTGCAAGACTAGAGAGAGCTTTAATCAATTATATGCTTGATTTTAATAGACAAAGAGGTTTTGAAGAGTGGTATGTTCCATTTATGGCAAATACAAATACTTTAACAGGAACTGGACAACTTCCAAAATTTGCAGATGATTTATTTAAAATTGAGGGTGAAGAT
>CAZDFZ010000077.1:0-7543 GCA_964504855.1 uncultured Aliarcobacter sp. | reverse complement strand
GCTAATGCTTCACCATCAACATCTTCTGCAATAATTAAAAGAGGTCTTCCAGATTGATTAACTGATTCTAAAATTGGTAACATCTCTTTTAATGAAGAGATTTTTTTGTCATATAATAAAATAAATGGATTATTAAATTCAGCTAACATTTTTTCAGCATTTGTTACAAAATATGGAGATAAATATCCTCTATCAAACTGCATACCTTCAACAACATCTAATTCATCAGAGATACCTTTTGCTTCTTCAACAGTGATAACACCATCTTTTCCAACTTTATCCATAGCTTCAGCAATCATACTTCCAATAGCTTTATCAGAATTTGCAGAAATAGTAGCAACTTGCTCAATTTCAGTTTTGTTTGCAACTACTTTTGAAGCTTTTTTTAATTCAACTAAAATAGCTTCACAAGCTTTATCCATACCTCTTTTTAAGATGATTGGATTTGCACCAGCTGTTACGTTTCTTAATCCCTCTTTGAAAATTGAGTGAGCTAAAATTGTAGCTGTTGTTGTTCCATCTCCTGCTTCATCTGCAGTTCTTGAAGCTACTTCTTTTACAAGTTGTGCTCCCATATTTTCTAAAGTATCTTTCAGTTCAATTTCTCTAGCAACTGATACACCATCTTTTGTAATTGTTGGAGCACCATAAGCTTTTTGTAATAAAACGTTTCTTCCTCTTGGACCCATTGTTACTTTAACAGCATCTGCTAACTTTTCTACACCTGAATATAATTTATTTCTTGCATTATCACTAAATATAATCTCTTTTGCCATCTTACATTACTCCTATAACATTTTCAATATTTAAAATTAAGTACTCTTGTCCATCAAGCTTAAATTCAGTTCCTCTGTATTGTTCAAATACAACTGTATCACCTACTTTTACATCTTCAACTTTATTACCAATTGCTACAACTTCTGCTGTATGTGGTTTTTCTTTTGCATTATCTGGAATATAGATTCCACTTGCAGTTTTATTTTCAACTTCTGTTCTTTTTACAAGAACTCTTTCACCTAGTGGTCTAAAATTCATGGTATTTCCTTTTTATAATAATTATATTTTCTATTAAAACTTAGACATTTAGCACTCTAAATTTCTAAGTGCTAAATTTTATTAAATTTTGTAAATTTTGTCAAGATATTTGAGTTAAAATGACTAAGAGTTTAAAATTTTATTTATGTCTATTTATATATTTTAAAAGTAGTTCTTCTAAAGATTCTTTTAAATTTAAATCAAAAGTATTAAGAGTATTTGTACATTTTAAAGCTAAATCATTTGCACTTTTAATTGCACCTTCAAGTCCCAATAAATTTACAAATGAATTCTTACTTCCATCGTTTTGTGTTGTTTTCCCAGCTTCTTCACTACTTTGAGTTTCATCAATAATATCATCTTGAATTTGAAACAATAATCCTAAATCTATACCAAAATCATAAAGTTTATTTTGAGTTTCTAAATCGTACTCACAAATTATTGCACCCATTTGTAAACTTGCAGCTATTAATCTTGCTGTTTTATGAATATGCAAAAATTCTAACTGATTTAATTCTAATTTTTGATTTTCAAAATAACAATCAATAGCCTGACCAATAATCATACCATTTATTCCACCATTGAAACTCAAACTTTTAATTAAATCAATTTTTATATCATTAGAAAGGGAAGCATTTGCTATTAAATTGAAAGCCTCTGTATTTAAAGCATCACCTACTAAAATAGCTGTAACTTCATCATACTTTTTATGTAGAGTTTGAAAACCTCTTCTTAAATCAGCATTATCCATAGCAGGTAAATCATCATGAATAAGTGAATAAGTATGTAAAAACTCTAAACCTAAAGCAACACTTAGACTATTTGGAATTAAAAGAGATTTATTTGATTTTACAACTGAAAGTAAAAGCATAGGTCGAAATCTCTTTCCACCAGCTTTTAACATATCTGCAAGTGCATCCTCAAAATAAGGATGAAAAGTTTTTGATTGCGGAAGATTAGCTAATAAATAATCTTCAAATAAAGATAGTAATTTTTCCATAGAATTATTTTTGTCCAAAAGAACCTAATCCGCCCATCATATTCATAGCCATCATCTTTTTGTTTTCATCACTTTGTTTGATTACATCATTCATACAAGAAATCAGTAGAATTTGTAATGAATCTTTGTCTTCTAAAAGTGAATCATCTATTTTTAAGTCTATAACTTCAGAATTTCCATTTATAGAAATTTCAATCATTCCACCACCAGCTTTTGATGTGAAAACTCTTGAAGCATTTTCTTCTTTAGCATTTTGTGCCATATTTTGAAATTGATTTAACATATCACCTAAATTTAAGTTTTTTAAATCAATTCCATCAAACATGATCACTTCCTACTAATTCATTCGTAATTAATTCAATATTATTTTTATCATCAACTAAAACTACAATTGGCTTATAGTTTTCAAGTTCAGCTTCACTATATGAAGCATAAGAAATAACAATGATTTTATCACCTATTTCTACTTTTCTAGCTGCTGCTCCATTTAGACACATATCTTTTGAGCCAGCTTTTCCTTTTATAACATAAGTAGCAAATCTTTCACCATTATTTACATTTACGATTTCAACTTTTTGCCCTACTCTTAAAGCAGAAGCTTTCATTAAATCTTCATCAATAGTAATAGAACCTACATAATTCAAATTTGCATCTGTAACAGTTGCTCTATGAATTTTACTATATAGCATATCAAATGTCATATATCTAATTCCTTTCTATTTTACTAAATTAATAGCTTCACCCCAAAACTGTGAAGGTATTAAATACTCTTCTACGGGGTTTCCACCTAAAATATGTTCATCTATTATTCTATCTATTTTTTCCTTAGATAAAGACGAATACATAAAATGACCTGGTTCAACAAGCATTAAAGGTCCCATTTGGCATCTTCCTAGACATGATGTTCTTACAATTTGAACTGGACCCATAACACCTTTTTGCATCAATGATTGAGCTGTATGATTAAATAAATCTCTTGTATTTTCATTTACACATGAAGGTTTTGGCATTCCTGGAGGTGATGATTGTTCACATTTGAAAATATAAAATGTTGGTTGCGGTATTGAAGGCATTTCCATGCTTTTTCCTTTTAAATAAATCTTTTGTAATATTTTTGTGAATTCTAACACTTTATTTTTAAATTCTACTAAAAAATATTTTTTATTTATTTTTAAATCTAAAATAATATACTATTTCCCAAATTTATTATAATAAGGTCATTTATGAAAAAAATATTGATTGCTTTTTTTTCATTTGTTTTACTTTTAGAAGCTGCAAATCCTATTGCAAATTTTGAAACAACAAAAGGAAATTTTAAAATTGAACTAAGAGCTGATTTAGCTCCAAAAACAGTTGAAAACTTTGTAACTCATTCAAAAAATGGTTATTACAATGGCTTAATTTTTCATAGAGTTATAAAAGATTTTATGATTCAAGGTGGTGATCCAACAGGAACAGGTGCAGGTGGAGCTTCTATTTGGGGTGGAAAATTCGCCGATGAATTTGCACCAAATGCCGTATTTGATAAAGCAGGTATTTTAGCTATGGCAAATGCTGGACCAAATACAAATGGTAGTCAATTTTTTATTACTACTGTTCCAGCTTATTGGTTAAATGGAAGACATACAATTTTTGGTTATGTAAAAGAAGGTTTTAACGTTGTAAAAGAGATTGAAAATGTTCCAACAACTAGTAGATATGAAGGAAATAAACCTTTAGAAGATGTAAAAATCATCTCTATAAAAATAGAAGAATAAATCAAGAGTTTCTTGATTTATTTGACCCTCTTAAAATTTATCCAAAAATCTTACTCATAAAATTTTTATCTCCATGAGCAATTATTTGTTTCTCAAGATTTTCTATTCTTGATGTTTCATTTTTAGCTTTTTCTTTCCAATACTCTAATTTTTGCTTTAAAACATCATCTGTATGAATTGAATCAATTTTTTCGTTTAATTCTATTATTTTATCTTCAAGTTCTGCTACTTTAATCTCATAATTTACTCTTAACTGAGAAATAGTTTTACTAAAATCTAGGTCATTTTGAGCCAATTTATCTTTTAACTTCTTATTTTCTAATCTTAAATCACTATTCTCTTTTGACATTTTAAAAGCAGTATTAGTATTTGAATTTTTTTTATATAAAGCAATTTCCGTTTTTAAATTTTTATTTTCAAGTCTAAGCTTTTCATTATTATAAATATATTTATCTACATTTCTAAATGATTGTTCAAGTTCAATTTGAACCCTTTCTAGTCTATGTTTTAATTCATTTATAATTTGATTTTGTTCAGCATTTCCTTCTTTGCTTTTGATAAAAATATCACTTTTTTCACGCATTAAAGCTAATTGCATTTCTCTTTTTTTATTCAATTCTTCAGTGATATCTTTTTGAATCGAAATAGCTCCATTCATTTCACCGCTTTCATCAAAAGTTGGCATTACATAGGCATCAGTGGTAAAAGAGCTTTCATCTTTCTTTATATTTTTAAGTTTTCCTTCCCAAGGCTTATTATTGAGAACATTTGCATATAAGTTTGTATAAATATCACTTGTCATATCATGGTATTTTAAATATTTCAACTCTTTTCCAATTAATTCGTCACTATCAAAGCCAGAAATTTGGCAAAAAAGTTCATTTACATAAGTAATATTTAGATGAGTGTCTGTTTTTATTACAATACTATTTGAATCAATAATTTCTTTATATTTAGAAAGTTCTTCTTGCTGTTGTTTTAGTAAAATTTCATGATACAAATTATTTGCTATTTCACTTAACAAAGATAGTAAATATCTAACATCAATAGGCTTAATAATATACTCTTGAACTCTTAGTTTTATTGCTTCAGCTAGAAACTCATTGTCAGAATGTGCAGTTGCAAAAATCACAGGAATTTTTCTATCAAATTCCCGAATTTTTTTTATCATTTCTATACCATTTAACTCTGGCATATTAACATCAGTTAAAATTAAATCAATATTATCTTGATTTTCTAAATAAGTACGTAACCCCTCTTTTCCAGATTTAGCAACATAAACCATAGAAAAAAAACTCATTAACAGTTGAGATAATTCCCCTCTTATCATATCATCATCTTCAACATATAAAAGAGTAAATCTTTTTAACAAATTTTTATCTATACTCATAGAAAATCACTTAATAGTTTATTTTTATTTTAATTAATCTCTTAATTCGTCTTTTGCTACTACTCTTTCAATATCCATTACAACTAGCATTTGATTATTTGCAAGTCTAATATAACCTTTTAAGTATTTAGAAGGAATTGCTGAACCCATTTCAGAAACAGTAGCTAACATACTTGTATCTAGTCTTTGTACGTCATCAACTAAATCTACTACTATTCCAATAATTCTTTTATCTTCTGTTATAACAGCAATTACAGATGTATTTTCATCATAAGTTCCTGGACCTGTATTAAATTTAAGTCTTATATCTAAAATAGGAACCACTTCCCCTCTTAAACTAATTAATCCTTTCACCCAACTAGAAGTATTTGGTAAAGGAGTAATATTATCAGGATATGTTAAAATTTCTCTAATTTTTGGTAACTCAATAGCATACTTCATCGCACCTAGTTCAAATGTCATAAATTCACTAGTATTTGTATAATCTATAATCTTTTTTTCATTATCTTCCATAAAACATTCCTTTTAATTACTTCAAGATTTTTTACTTGTTTGTATTATTTTACCTACTGTAAACTTAAAATTTATTGTTTTTTTATTTTATTTAAAATACAACTTGCAATATATTTTGGTGTTTGTAACTCAATTTCATCACCAACAGTTAAATCTTCTAAAGAAATTATTTTATTTTCTTTAGAAATCTGAACAAAACCATTTTTATCTTTTTTATCAGGATGATTTAGTTCAAAATTTGATTTTAATAAATCAATTTGATTTTGGGATTGAACAAGCACAGCAGAAAAACCATTTTTTAAACTATTTTTTAATAAATTTAATTCATTTTGAGAGCTTTGTACTTTTTGTATTAAATCTGTTTTAAAAGAAGATTTTAAAAGATTAATTTCTGTTTGAATATATTTAAATTTTGTCTCTATTGAATTTTGTTCAAACAATCTTCTCATATTTATTAATTCTTGTTCTGATTTAAACAATATATTTTTAAATCTATTGTTAAACTCATTTTCCAAATTATCAAGATAGATTCTATGTTCATTTATATCAGGAAGTGCTATTTCTATTGCATTTGATGGAGTTGCAGCTCTTATATCTGCCACATAATCAGATATCAAATAATCAACTTCATGTCCTACTGCTGAAATTATAGGAGTTTTTGCTTCATGTATTGCATTTGCAACTATCTCTTCATTAAATGCCCATAAATCTTCTATGCTTCCACCACCACGACCAACAATCATAATATCGCAATACAGTTTATCTGCATATTTTATAGAAGATGCAATATCAAAAGCAGCCCCTTCACCTTGAACTAAAGTAGGAACTAAAATAAACTCAACCAATGGCCATCTATGATTTGCTACTTTTTTCATATCTTCAATAGCAGCACCTGTTGGTGAAGTTACAATTGCTATTTTTTTTGGATATTTAGGAAGTGGGTGGTTATAATTTCCATCAAAATAACCTTTTGCTTCAAGTGTATTTTTTAATGGTTCATATGCAAATGCCAAGGCACCCTGCCCTGATGGCTCGATTTTATTACATAAAAGTTGATAATTTCCCCTTGGTGCATAAACTGTTAAACTTCCGGTAATTACAACTTTTTGACCATTTTCTAACTGGAATTTTAGATATTTTGTATTTCCTTTAAACATCACACATGATAGTGTCGAACTTTCATCTTTTATAGAAAAATAGATATGTCCAGAGTTATGATAAGTAAGATTTGAAATTTCACCTTCCACATAAACTTGAATGAAAGTTGTTTCTAAAAGTGATTTTATTTGTATATTTAAAGTTGATACAGAAATTGGATTATTCATAAGATGAAGCCAGAAAAATTAGATTTTTCTAGCGATTATTAAAGTTGAGATGTTCATAGAAAAAGCTTTTACGTGAATTGGCTCAAGTCCAGCTATTTTCAACTCTTTACATAGATTTTCTGTTGTTAAAAAAGCATCTATCGAGTTTGGTAAATATGTATATGCTTCTTTATTTTTAGAGATAATTCCACCTAAAACTGGCAAAATTTTATTCATATAAAAATCAGTTATATAATCAAGAGGTTTCTCTTTTTTATTTTTTGTAAATTCGTTGATTACAACTAATCCATCTTTTTTTAGAACCCTTGCAAACTCATGAAACGCCTCTTGTCTTTGTACCACATTTCTAATTCCATAAGAAATAGAGATAATATCAGCACTAGAGCTTTCAAGTGGCATAGATGCAGCTCCTGCTTCTATAAACTGTACATGTGGAAGTTTTTTCTTACCAACTTCCATCATCCCAACACTTGGATCTACTCCAATAATATTTTTAATATCAATACAGTTTTCTTTTGCAACT
>CAZDFZ010000076.1:0-7711 GCA_964504855.1 uncultured Aliarcobacter sp. | reverse complement strand
GTAAGGAATAGGTTATCGGTTCAACTCCGTTTGTGAGCTCCATTCTTCATTGGTTTAATTTTATTACTCTCTTTTATTCTCTTTGGGCTATACTACATATTTATGTTATAATCTTTTAATATAATTTTTAGGAATACAATTTTGAATCAAAATCCAAATAATCCTTTTCATGGCGTTAAATTAGAAGATATAATAAATAAATTAGTTGAATATTATGGTTGGGATGAATTAAGTTATCGAATAAATATAAGATGTTTTTATAGTGATCCTTCTTTAAGTTCTAGTTTAAAATTCTTAAGAAAAACACCATGGGCTAGGCAAAAAGTTGAAAAATTATACTTAGATACTTTTGTTAAGTAACAAAATTGCTATAAATCTATTTCTAAAATAATCATGATTATAAATTAATAAATATTATAATACTATTACCAAATTAAAAAATATTAGGATAGATTATGATAAAAAAAATAGATGTTAATAGTGATGAATTTCAATTAGAATTAGAATTAACGAAACAATTTACAAATAAAGTATTAGAAGAACATAATTTGGTTTACAACCCAGATTCAGAGGTTAATGAATCAATACAAATGGGTCTGACTAGGAATAAATTAATTTATGGAAAAAGATTTTGTCCATGTTTTATGGTAATTGGACAAACACCAAAAGAGCAAGAAACATCAGATAATAGACTTTGTCCTTGTACTCCTGCATTAACAAATGAAATACCATCAAAAGGTTCATGTCACTGTGGTATTTTTTGTACAGTACAAGCTGCACAAAAGATAGAAAAAGATACAGACACACATGAAGCTATAGCTACACATTCAAGAGGTCTTACAAAAGAAGAGTGTGAAGGTATACTTTTAAAAAGAGAAATTAATTCACAGGAATTAGAGTCATTGTTAGAAGCTAGAGAATTAGGTTTTATAAAATTTAATCTTGTAGATACAAGAGAGTGGATGGAATGGGTTGGAAATAGAATTGTTGGAACAGATTACTTAATTCCTACAACATCATTTTATAATTCACTTGAGCAAATAATTAGCCAAAAAGATACAGCAGTAGTTGTTTATTGTCATAGTGGTAGTAGAAGTGCTTATTGTCAAAGAATAATGCTTGATTTAGGTTTTAAATCAGTTGCTAATTTAGATTATGGGATATCTTATTATGGTGGAGAAAGAGAAAGAGGAGATAAATAATATCTATCCTAGTCATAGGATAGATGTTCTTTAAAGTCATCGGAATATTTTTTTAACAATAACATTATTGATATAAAAAATGTTACTGTGGCTGGACCTATTATCATTCCCCAAAAACCAAATGTTGAAAGACCTGCAACTATAGAGAAAAAGATTACTAGTTCATTTATGTTTGTTGGTGTTTTCACTACCTTTTTATTGATATATTTTATAATCATAGGTTTTATAAATGTATCTGCAATTACAGATATTACAATAATTGAGTAAGCAGCAATAATTATAGCATTTGTAGATGAACCAGTTGTTGCTTCAAATATAACTATAGGAAGCCACATAATTACTCCTCCTACAACTGGTATTAATGATCCAAATCCATAAAGTACTCCAAATAATAATCCATCGTAACCAAAGAAAGCTAAAAATATACCGAATAATAATCCTTCAAATATTGCAGTTACTAAAATTGAGTATAAAACTACAGTCATAACATTTGAAGATTCATTAAATAGTATTATTGAGTCTTCATTTCGTATTGGTAATAAATTTTTCACAAAGTTTGAAATAGCAGATGAATAAAGAGTAAAGAAAAAGAAAAATATTAAAATCATAATAATATCAATCATAAATGTTGCAGAATTTTTACCAAGATATGCACTAATTGAGAATATATTTTCTACTGTTTTTGCCACATCAATTTTTGATGTAATGTCATTTAATGAAGTTTTCAAAAAAGGTATTTCAGAAGAGACATTTTGTAAAAATATTTTCATTCCATCTAATGTACTTATTAATGCTTGTTGATCAACTTGATTGAAAAAATTTGCAAAAGAAAATATACAATATATAATAGGAACGAAAAATAAAGATGTTAGAGCTACAGTCATTATAGTAGATGCTATAACTCTACTTTTTAATTTCTTTTGTACATATTGTGTTAATGTGTTTGTTGCAATTGCTAATAAAATAGATACGCAGATTGCTTTTAAAAAAGGATTAAAAAGTTCCACCATAAAAAATATCATAACTATTGCAATTGCAATTAGAAAGTTTACAGCTTTCAAAATAATTTTCCTTGTTTAAAATCATCATCAATTTTTTCACTATTTGGATAAGATAGTCTAAACATTTCATAGGTTTTTACTGATGCAACTCTTCCTCTTGCTGTTCTTTCTATATAACCATTTGCAAGTAAATAAGGCTCAATTGCATCTTCAATTGTTCCTTCATCTTCACTAAGCGCTGCTGCTATTGTAGAAAGCCCCATTGGTTTACCTCTATTTGAAATTAGCAATTCAAGTAAGTTTATATCCATTTCATCAAAACCACTCTCATTTACACCTAATTCATCTAAGGCATATTTACATCTATTAAGATGAATAGTATTTTCATTTTCAACTTCTGCAAAATCTCTTACCCTTTTTAAAAGCCTTAAAGCTACCCTTGGTGTTCCTCTACTTCTTCTTGATATTTCAAAGGCTGCATCTTTTTCACAAGTTTTTGATAATTTAGTTGCAGCTTTTTGGATAATTTTTGATAATTCATCGTGAGTATAAAATTGCATTCTAAAATGCATACCAAATCTTTCTCTCAAAGGATTTGATAACATTCCAGCCCTTGTTGTTGCTCCAATTAGTGTAAATCGTGGTAAATCGATTTTTACTGTTTGTGCAGCAGGTCCTGAACCAATTATAATATCAAGTCTATAATCTTCCATTGCAGGATATAAAATCTCTTCAACAGCAGCGCTTAAACGATGAATTTCATCAATAAATAAAATATCACCTTCTTCAAGATTTGTTAAAATTGCAGCTAAATCACCACTTTTTTCTATCATGGGACCTGCTGTTACTTTTATATTTGAATTCATTTCATTTGAAATTAAATATGAAAGTGTTGTTTTTCCAAGACCAGGAGGTCCATAAAAAAGTATATGATCAAGAGCTTCTTTTCTTTTTTTACTTGCTTCAATAAAAACTTTTAGATTCTTCTTGATTTTTTCTTGTCCTATATAATCATCCCAATTTGAAGGTCTTAGACTTATTTCACTATTGTCTTCTTCAAAAGATACTGATTCAACTTCTACTAATCGCTCCATATTAATACTCTTCCTCTTTTGATGGGAATGAACTATCTTGAACATCACTTCTATATTGATTTACAGCATTTTTTACAAGTTCAGCACCATTTAGATAATGTCTTACAAATTTAGGTTTAAACTCTTCAAAAAATCCTAGCATATCAGACCAAACTAAAACTTGCCCATCAGTTACATTTCCAGCTCCAATCCCAATAACTGGAATATTTACAGCTTTTGTAATTTTTTCTGCCACATTACTCATCACGCCTTCTACAACAATAGCAAAAGCTCCAGCATTTTCAACTGCTATTGCATCGGCAATTAGTTGTTTCTCATCTTCTAAAGTTTTACCTCTTACTTTATATCCACCTTCACTTCTTACATATTGAGGCATTAAACCAATATGTCCCATAACAGCAATAGAGTTAGATGTTAGATGTTTTATGATATCAGCTCTATCTTCTCCACCTTCTATTTTAATCGCAGCAGCATTTGTTTGTCTATAAACTTCTATTGCATTTTTTAGTGCTTCATTTTTATTTATATATGTTCCAAAAGGCATATCTAAAATTACAAAAGCTTTTTTAGCACCTGCACATACTGCATTTGTATGATAAATCATCTGTTCAAGTGTTGCGGATAAAGTATCTGGTTTTCCTGCAAAACTCATATTTAAACTATCTCCAACTAAAATCATATCTGCTATTTCTTCAAATAATTTTGCAAATAGTGCATCATAAGCTGTAATCATTGTTAGTTTTTTGTTATTTTTAAAATTTTTAATTTTTGTGATATTCATTTTTTCGAAATCATTTTTTATAATACTCATTTAAAACCTTGATAAATTAATTTGTATTTGCTATTGATTATATCAAAAAAAAAGTTATTATAAAGATTTGTTTTAGAAATAAAGATGAATTTTGTTAAAATAGAATACAAATATAAAATAGGATATTTTTTAATGAAAGAAAATGATAAAAAGCTAGTTGGATATATTACTTCATCACTTCCAGATAATAATTTTACAATTGATTTAGCATATAGTATGAAAGATGCAGGAGTTGATACTTTAGAACTTGGTATTCCATTTTCAGATCCTGTTGCTGATGGACCAGTAATTGAAAAAGCAAATTTAATAGCTTTACAAAATGGTTTTAAATTAAAAGATTTATTTGAAGTTTCATCAAAAATTGCAAAAGATATTGATACTTTATGGATGGGATATATGAATCCATTTTACCATTATGGAGTAGAAAAAATTCTTCAAAAAGCAGTTGAATTTAATATTCAAGGAACAATTATCCCTGACCTTCCATATGAAATGGCTCAAACTTTTGAACCAATTTTTACAAAATATAATAAAGCTAATATCTCTTTTGTTGCACCAACTGATAGTGAAGAAAGAATTAAAACTATAACAACAACTGCAAAAAAATTTATATATATGGTTGCTTATGCTGGAATTACTGGTAGTGGGCAAAAAGAAGATTTATCAAAGATTATTGAGAATGTAAGAAAATATTCACAAACACCACTTTATATTGGGTTTGGTGTTGATGAAAAAACTTGTAAAGAAAAAATAATCGGTGTAGATGGTGTTATTGTTGGAAGTGCCTTTGTGAAACATATAATTGATAATAGCTTATCAAATAGTGAAAAAATCAAAAAAATCTCTGCCATAGCAAAAGAGATAAAAGAAAAAATAAACGAATAATTATGCATATATTAACTCAAGATATTGAATTTTTCGAAGAAGATAGAAACTGTTCTTATTTTGAAGATAAAATATCTGATATAAGATATAAGTATATATATTCATGTTCAACCCCTACTTATCAAAAAATGTTAGAGAGGGGTTGGAGAAGATTTGGAAGAATGCATTTTGTTCCAGAATGTAAGAGTTGCAATAAATGCGTTTCTATGAGAATTGATGTTGCAAATTATAAATTTTCTAAATCTGAAAAAAGAGTAATTTCAAAAAACAAAGATACAAAACTCTACATAAGACCTCCATCAGTTACAATGGAGCATTTAAATTTATATGATAAATATCATAGATTTATGAATGATAAAAAAGATTGGCCTTATACTCCAATTGAGCCTGATGATTATATTAAATCTTATGTTGAATCAAGTGAAGAATTTGCAAAAGAGTTTTTATATATGAAAGATGATAAATTGATAGGTGTTGCATTGGTTGATATTTTGCCTAATGCAATTTCTGCAATTTATTGTTATTATGATCATAATTATGCTGATTTATCTATAGGTAAATTTTCTATATTAGCTCAGATAAAAATTGCAAAAGAGCTTAATATCCCTTATATATATTTAGGATATTGGATAAAAGATCATTTTTCAATGGGATATAAAGAGGCTTATACTCCATTTGAAATATTAAAAAATAGGGCAACTTTAGAAGAAGATCCAATTTGGAGTACTAATTAATAATTAATCCAATTAAAATAAGAGGAAATTAAATGCTAAAAATTATAGTTTTTTTTATAATAATTAATTCAATGTTATTTGCTAAAGAAAATATCCAAAAAAAAGTAGAAGTAGTTGATAAAGTTATTCCTTACAATCCAAATCTTGAATGTTTAATTTTAGCAGATGAAGATTCAGTTGTTTGTAAATTTGAAGTAATTAGATCTGATAAAGAACAACAAATAGTTATAAATTGGATTAGTCCAACGGGAGAAATTTCAAGAACAAGAGAAATGATTATTAATGCTGGTGATAGTACAGCTTATGATTATAGACATCTTGATGGTCGAGAAAATGGTAAATGGAATTTCAAAATTATTTATAATGATAAGGAGTATATTTCTCAGTTTGAGTTGAATAAGTAGTTTTTGTAGATAATGTAAGAAGCAAAACTCTATAAATAGAGTTTTGTTTTTACAAATCAAAATCTTATAATCTTGATTCGTATCTTCTTAACATATATAATCTTTTTAACATTTTCTTTCTAGCAGATATTTTTTGTTTTTTTCTGATCTCTGTCATTGGCTCGAAATATCTTCTAGCTCTAGTTTCAGTAACAATAAGATTTCTATCACATTGTTTCTTAAACCTTCTGTAAGCTTCGTCAAAAGATTCGCTATCTTTAACTTTAATGCCTGGCACTAAAATCACCCACTTTCTTTTTAAATTTTTAGGGGCTGATTATATTTAAACTTTACTTAATTATTATTTAACTTTAACAAATATTAGAATATAATTTACTTTTAATACAAAGGATTTTCTTGAATTTAACACATTTAGATGATAATAATAGACCTAAAATGGTTGATGTTTCTGAAAAAAGCGAAAGTAGAAGAGTTGCTATTGCAAGTGGTGAGATTTCAATGTCTCAAGAGGCTTATGATGCGATTATTTCTAACAATACTAAAAAAGGTCCAGTTCTTCAAACGGCAGTTGTAGCAGCAATCATGGGAGTTAAAAAAACAAGTGATTTAATCCCTATGTGTCATCCTTTATTATTAACTGGAATAAATTGTGATGTTGAAGAAAAACCTGAATTACCTGGATTTAAGTTGATGGTTACTGCTAAATTGAATGGACAAACAGGTGTAGAAATGGAAGCATTAACAGGTGTTTCTATAGGACTTTTAACAATTTATGATATGGTTAAAGCTATTGATAAATCAATGGTAATTTCTAATGTACAGTTAGAACAAAAATCAGGTGGTAAAAGTGGTGATTTTGTAAGAGAGGATATAAATAATGATTGATTTAAGTGATAAAAAATTAGAGTTAGATTATCCATGTTCTTGGGAATATAAGTTAGTTGTATTAGAACATATAGATATAAAAATTACAGTAAAAGAAGTAATTTTAGACAGAGAGCATAAAGTAAAAGAATCAAAAGTTAGTAGTAAAGGTAAATATAAAAGTTACTCTTTAGAGCTTTTGGTACACAACGAGGATGATAGAAAAGAGATATTTAAAATGTTAGGTGACCATTCTAATATTAAAATGGTTTTATAAAATCTATTAGTATCTTACTCGTAAGATACTAATAAATACCTTTTTAGCACTATTTATAGGTATTTTAGTTATCTCTATTTTCTAACTTGACCATAAACTTGTCCATTTGGGCTATTTTTCTAATTCTTACTTCATCATCTTCTTTTATAAATTTAGTGTAAACTTTTAACGTAATCGTTATATCTTTATGTCCTAACATTTTTGAAACCCAAGTAATATCTGCACCTTTCGAAATTAATTGAGATGCAAATGTATGTCTTAAGTTGTATATGGGTCTTTCTTTTATTTTACTTTTTTTCAAGATTTTTTTAAAATTCAATCCAATGATGTCATGGCTATAAAATGGTCTTTTCGATTGATTAATAAAAATATATTCATATTTAAATGTGGCTTAATTAAAAAAAATGGGGTCTGAAAAGTTAAGCTAGCTTCGATACTA
>CAZDFZ010000075.1:0-7741 GCA_964504855.1 uncultured Aliarcobacter sp. | reverse complement strand
TGTTGGTATGGTTTTAGTTGTTAGCGCTGAAAATGTAGATGCAGTTTTAGCAAATACTGATGGATGTGTGATTGGACAAATCGCTGAAGGTGCTAAATGTGTTGAATTTATCTAATATTTTTTAGATAAAAGATAAAAAGGGCAGGAGTTTTACTCTTGCCCTTTTTTATTTGTAAAAAACTTCAAAATTTCTACTGTTTTTGAAGCATATCCCCATTCGTTGTCATACCAAACTAAAAGTTTTATCATATTACTTATAGTGTTTGTGTATCTATGGTCAATTATAGTTGTGAAATTCTCTTTTTTAAAATCACTTGAAACTAAAGGTTCAAAGTTATTTAAAACAACTGGAAACTTTTGATTATCTTCATACTCTTTAAAAATATTTATAATCTCATCCTTTGTTGAACTCTCTTTTGTAAATAAAGTTACATTTATAGCACCAACAGTATCTGTTGGAACTCTTAAAGAGTTCGATGTAATTAAATTTTTATTTATATGTGGTAAAACATACGAACAAGCATCTATTGTTGTTGTTTTATTTGGAATGATATTTTGTGTAGAAGAGCGACCAAACTCAAAATTACAATCAACACCTCTTGTTTGACTTTCCACATATTTACCATCTAAAACCCTTTGATGATTTAATAAAGGATGGATGGTTACTATATCTCCACATAAAATAGTTTTTTTATCATCTAGTAGTTTTAGTGCTGGAAGTAGGGCTGTTGCATTACAAGAGCTTGTAGAGATAATTTTATGCTTTTTCAAATCCAATTTATCTTCATTTACACCTAAAATTATGTTTATATCAGCATCTTTATTTGGATGTGTTAGAAAAATTGCACTAACTGGAAGTTTTCTTAAAAGCTCAATATCCTCTTTTTTACCACTTGAATCGATGATAATATCAATATTTGATAAATCAATAGAAGTTAAAGAGTTATGATTTGTGATTTTAATTTTTGAAGTTTTGTTTTCTATTAGATTATTGTTTGTAATTTGAAATTTATCATCAAGTTTTCCATATGTTGAATCATAATTTATCGAATAAACTATGTTTTCAATATATGGATTTATATCATTTATAATAACTATTTCAAAATCTTTATTTCCAAGAAGTTGTTTTAAAATGGCTTTTCCAACTCTACCCGCACCATTTAAAAGAATTTTTGTACTCATAATCTAACCTATACTTATTTTTATTGATGGAAGTATAGTTTAATTTTATTTATATATTTATTGCTTATTCATCTCGATAAATAAAATATGACTTTTTGTTTGTGGATTTACAATCAAAATCTGTTCATCTACTATTTCCATAGCATCACCATATTCTAAAATAGTTCCATTTACTTCACTTGTACCTTCAATTTGAACAAAATAAACTTGTTTATCGTTTTGTATTTTATATTCAAATGTTTTATCAAATTCATTTACAAAAATATTTATGTTTTGATAGATTTTGATATTACTATTTCCATTTTGCGAAGACATGATATTTAAAAGTTTGTTATCTCTTTGCTCAAATTTATATCTATATGAACCATAAAGTCTTGGAAGTCCTATTTGTGGAGGAATAATCCAAATTTGTAAAAGTCTTAAATCATCACTTTGATGAAGGTTATGTTCACTATGATATATACCATCACCAGCACTTAAATATTGTACTTCTCCACGTTTTAGAGTTTCACTATTTCCCATAGAATCTTTGTGTGTTATCTCTCCATCCACTATGTAAGAAATTATTTCCATATTTGAGTGAGGATGCATATCAAATCCAGATACGGGATGAATAATATCATCATTTAAAACTCTTAAAACTCCAAAATTTATATTTTTTGGATTTCTATATTCGGCAAAACTGAAGTGAAAACGACTCTCTAACCAACCTAAGTTTGATTGTCCCATATTTTCTTTTGGTAATTTTTTTATCATAATTTATCCTTTAAAATCAAAAGCAAAGCTTTCCATTGAGATATTTGAGTATTGAAATTCACTATTTACTGATTTTCCCTTTTTATCAAATGCACTTCCAAAAGCTACATATAAAGGTAAAAAATGCTCAGCTGTTGGGTGATTGTTATAAAAATTCTTATCTTTAGTTAAATCAAGAATTTTTGATTCATCACCGTTTTTTATGATTTTTTTTACTTTTTCATTGAAATCATAAGCATATTTTTTTACTTCATTTGAATAATCCATTCCACCAAGATTGTGAGTTATTCCACCACTACAAATAATCATCGCTTCATCTTTGAAGACTTTTAGTTTTTCACCTAAATTTACTAACTCTTCCAAAGAGTAAGAAATAGGTAAACTTAACTGAATAACTGGAATTTGAAGATTTTTATAAAGCATTGATAAAACATTCCAAACACCATGGTCATAACTTTGTCTACTTTCGTCAATTGAAACATCTATGTTTTGTGCTTTTAGTTTTTCAACTATATCAAATGTGGTAAACTCCTCACTTTTTATCTCATATTGAACATTATATAACTCATCTTCAAATCCATAAAAATCGTACATTATTTTGTTTGCAGTTGGATTTATAATTTTTAAACCTCTAGTCACATAATGTGCAGAAACAACAATAATGTATTTTGGCATTGAAAGCTTAGTTCCAAGCTTTTCGATACTCTTTTTTGATTTTGAGTTACCTAAAATAATATTAGGTGCTCCATGTGAAATAAATAGTGTAGGATACATTTTTGTCCTTAATTATTTTGCGTGTGAACCATCACAAAATGGTGCATTAGCTGTTTTTTTACAACCACATAAATGGTACTCTTTTGTTTCTGTTACTGTAAAAACTTTTGGTGTAAATTCAGTACCTTTATGTGAACCATTACAGAAAACTCCATCTTCACTTTTACCACATGTACAGTAGTAATACTCTTTGTTTGCTTCTAATTTTGTTGCCATTTTTTTCTCCTTTTAGGTTTTAGCTAATTACTTAGCTAAAACTCCTTCCATATCAACGATTAATTTAACTTCATCAGATACTGCTACTCCACCTGTTTCTAAAGTTTTATTCCATGTGATACCAAAATCACTTCTTTTGATTTTACCGTTTAAAGAGAATCCTGTTCTTTGTTTCCCCCATGGATCCGTAATAACACCGCTTGTCTCTAAATCAAGAGAAACAATTTTTGTAACACCTTTGATTGTTAATTCACCTTGAACTTTCTTTTTATCTATTTTTGTAGATTTAAAAGTGATTTTTGGAAATTGTGCAACGTCAAATAAATCAGCCGATTTTAAATGCTCATCTCTTTTTTCATTTGCTGTGTCAATTGATGCAGTTATAATTTCACCATTGATTGATTTTAATGTTTTTGTTTTTTCATCAAATTCAAAAGTTCCAGCAACATCATTAAATTTTCCTGAAACGTTTGTAATCATCATGTGTTTTACTGAAAAACCAGCATTTGTATGTCCAGCATCTATATCATAAGTTCCTGCAAATAACGCTGTTGAAACAGCAACTGAAGCTAATCCTAATTTAAAAAATTTCATTTTAATTCCTTTTATTCTTTCATGTAATATAATACTAATTAGTAATAATAAAGCAAAAAAATATTAATTCGCTTTATAAACCTTATTTAACAAATCATATAAAGTGTTTAATTCTTCATCACTCAAAATCTCTAAAGATTTAAATAAATTGTTTGCGTGAGTTGGAAATACATGTTCGATAATTTCTGTACCTTTTTGAGTAATAGATAGTATTGATGCTCTATTATCATTTGGATCTTTTATTGAAGTTATCCATCCATCTCTTTTCAAATTTTTTACTACAACTGTAATATTTCCAGGTGTACTCATTGTTAATTTTGTGATTGAACCAATGTTTAAATCACCTAAGTGATATAAAACTTCTAATACTTTAAATTGATTGAACGTAAGATTATGTTTTGATAAATAATTAACAGTTAAATTTGTAATTTTTAAACTAGCTTTTTCTAATCTAACAACAGTTTTCATTGCTTTATCAGTTCTAGTACCATAAGATTTTAACGATTTTTTATTCATAAACATTCTCCTTAGAAAATTATACTACTAATTAGTAATAAATGTCAAGAGCTTTTAAAAAGAATTTTAAAAAATATAAAAATAACAAAAAATAATCATTTATTAACTTAACCTTTTCATAATGATTTTTTAGATAAAATATTTCGTTTTGCTATAAAGAATGAAAAAATAAGGATACTAAAATGCTATTGACGCCAGGTCCAACTCCAGTACCAGAATTTGTAAGAAAAGCGATGGCTGATGTTACTATTCATCATAGAACTGAAGAGTTTGAAGCTATTTTTAAAAATACTAGAGAATTATTAATTGAAATTTACGATATGCCTGAAGTTGTTATGTTAGCTTCAAGTGGAACAGGAGCTATGGAAGCTTGTGTTACAAACTTGACTCATAAAAAAGCACTTACGATTAACTCAGGAAAATTTGGTGAAAGATTTGGAAAAATTTGTGCTGCATTTGGTATAGATTATACAGAAATCAAAAATGAATGGGATACTCCAGTTAGTGTTGAAGCTGTTGTTGAAGCTGTTAAAGCTGATTCTTCAATTGATGCTGTGTTTATTCAAATTTGTGAAAGTGCAGGTGGATTAAGACATCCTGTTGAAGAAATTGCGGCACAAATTAAAAAAATCAATAAAGATATTACAATTGTTGCAGATGGAATTACAGCAATTGGTGTTGAAAAAATTGACACTACAAATCTTGATGCAGTAGTAACTGGAAGCCAAAAAGCTTTAATGTTACCACCAGGTCTTGCAATGATTGGTTTATCAAATGACGCAGTTGCAAAAATTGAATCAAAACCAAGAGGTTACTATTTTAATTTAGCTACTGAAATTAAAAAACAAAGAACTAATACAACAGCATGGACAGCTGCAACTACTCTTATTATTGGATTAGGTGCAATTTTAGAGAAATTAAAAGCTGATGGATTTGAGAATTTATACAAAAATACAGCTAAAAGAGCAAATGCAACAAGAGAAGCTTTAAAAGCTATTGGATTTGATATTTATCCAAAAACTCCAGCAGATGCAATGACAACAGTTTATACTGAGCAATCAAGTGCTATTAGAAAAATTCTAAAAAATAAATATAATGTAAATATTGCAGGTGGACAAGATCACTTAGCTGGAAAAATTTTTAGAATTAATCACATGGGATTAGTTGAAGATTATGAATCATCTTGGGCTGTAAATGCAGTTGAGTTAACACTTGATGATTTAGGTATTAGAACTTTTGATGGAACAGCTAATAAAGTTTTTGTATCAAATATGTTTAAAGGAAACTAGAAGTAATGATTTTTGAACACGAAATTCCAAAAGGAAGTCGATTATACTTTGGAGCATCTGCTAAAAGAAAAAGAGTATTAGAAAATCAAGTTTGTGATATTTTAGAAAATAGTGGATTTGAAGAGATACTAACTCCAAACTTTTCATATTCTCAGCATCAAGCTATTGCAAATGAAAAAAAGCTAATCAAATTTTCAGATGAGCAAAATGAGCAAGTATCATTAAGAGCCGATTCAACTTTAGATGTGGTAAGAATTATCACAAAAAGATTAGGAAGAACTACAACTCATAGAAAATGGTTTTATGTTCAACCTATTTTTACATATCCATCTAAAGAAGAGTATCAAATTGGATGTGAGTGGATAGATCATAATAATATTGCTGATATTATAAATTTAACAGCTAATATATTAACAGCTTTAAAAATAGAGCCAATTTTACAAATATCAAATATTAATATTCCAAAGCTTGTTGCAAATGAATTGAATATTGACATTGATTTATTAAAAAATGGTGAGATAGCAACACTATTTAAATTGAATTGTGAATGGTTAAATAAGCTTATAAAAGTTAAAGATATAACTAGTTTAGAAAATGTAATAAATTCTGTTCCTGCTTCTATTAAAGCAGAGCTTGAAAAACTTCTTTTAACAGCAAAAGAAGTAAATTATGGGAATATCATAATTGCACCACTTTATTATGGGTCATTAAGATATTATGATGGTATTTATTATAGAGTGATTAATGAGAATTTAACTTTATGCAATGGTGGAATGTATTCAAGTGAAGGTATAAGTTCACTTGGTTTTGCACTATATACAGATAATTTATTAAAAATTTTAGAGGATTAAGAATGAAGGCAGACATAATAGTTGGTATCCAATGGGGAGATGAAGGTAAAGGTAAGATAGTTGATATGCTTGCTCAAAAGTATGATTATGTATGTAGAAGCCAAGGTGGACATAATGCTGGTCATACAATTTGGGTTGATGGTGTTAAATATGCATTACATTTAATTCCATCAGGAGTTTTAAATCCAAAGGCTATAAATGTTATTGGAAATGGTGTTGTTTTATCTCCTGAAAATATTATCAAAGAGATGAGTCAATTTCAAAATCTTGAAGGAAGACTGTTTATTTCTGATAAAGCACATTTGAATTTACCTTATCATGCTTTAATTGATCAAGCAAAAGAGAGATTAAAAGGTGACAAAGCTATTGGTACAACTGGAAAAGGAATTGGACCTGCTTATTCTGATAAAATAAATAGAGTAGGGCATAGAGTTGGTGAGTTATTAGACCCAGCTAAATTAACAAAATCTATTTTAGATTACTTCGAACAAAATAGAGCAATATTTGATGTTTTAGAAATAGCAACACCAAATGAAAAAGAGTTATTAGAAGAGTTAACTGCGTATAAAGAAAAATTAGCTGTATTTATTACAAATACAACAAATATGGTTTGGAAAGCACTTGATGAGAATAAAAAAGTATTGCTTGAAGGTGCTCAAGGAACTATGCTTGATATTGACCATGGTACATATCCTTATGTAACTTCTTCAAATACTGTAAGTGCTGGTTCATGTACTGGTTTAGGATTAAGTCCTAAAGATGTTGGAATTGTAACTGGAATTACAAAAGCTTATTGTACAAGAGTTGGAAATGGACCTTTCCCATCAGAAGATTTTGGTGATGATGGTGATAAGATGGTTACTGTTGGAAAAGAATTTGGAACAACAACTGGAAGAAGAAGAAGATGTGGTTGGTTTGATGCAGTTGCTGTAAAACACGCAGGAAGATTAAACGGATGTGATCAATTAGCATTAATGAAATTAGATGTTTTGGATGGATTTGAAAAAATTAAAATCTGTGTAGCTTATGAATTAAATGGTGAGATAATCAATTATGTTCCATCAAGTTTAGATAATGTTAAACCTGTTTATGAAGAGATTGATGGATGGGAAAGTGTAGTTGGAATTAGAGATTATGATTCATTACCAGCAAATGCTAAAAAATATATAGAAAAAATAGAAGAAGTTACTTCTGTTAGAGTTGGAATAGTTTCTACATCTCCTGAACGAGATGACACAATTATAAGGGGGTAAAAATAGATGAGAATGAAATTACATCATACGCCGTATGTTTCAAGAAGAATTACAAGAGATTTAATTAGTTGTGAATTTGTTGAGGTAAGAAAAGAAAAACATAGTATTGAAGCTGAAGTTGAAAGAATACTTGATGCTGATTTAGAAAAAGAGTTTGCTTTAGACGAAAAAGTACAAGAAATTTTAGAGGCTCAAGAAGAAGAAATCGAGTATCTGAATGCTGATAGAAGACAACTTTTTTGGATGACTAAAAAAAGATTAGCAAATGATTTTGGTGTTATTTTAAATAATGAAGATAGCTTTTCAGATA
>CAZDFZ010000074.1:0-7819 GCA_964504855.1 uncultured Aliarcobacter sp. | reverse complement strand
GTCTTTATTAACATCTGGATGATATTTTCTAGCTAGCTTTCTATAAGCTTTTTTTATTTCCTCAGGTGTTGCATTTTCTGTTATCTCAAGTGTATCATATAAACTTTTTGCCATTTTTTTGTCCTATAATTAATAATATATTTAAATTTAATTTATCAATATTATATCACAAAGGTTGAGTCTATGTCAATCAAGTATTATTTTTTAAAGTAATTTTAAATACAGCACCAAAGCATTTTTGATCTTCAAAAATAAATTCGTCATTATATACGCAGATTTTACCTTTCATACTAGTTTGAATTATTTTACGAGTCATATATAATCCTAATCCTGTTCCTTGAAATTTGTGTTTTGTAGTAAAGTACGGCTCAAAAATTTTATTTATAATTTCATCTCCAACTCCACCTGCATTATCAATAATTTCTATTGAAACCATATCATTCTTTTGTTTAGTAATAATTTTTATAACTCTTAATTTATTCTCTTTTATTTTCAAAGACAATGCATCTGCTGCATTGTGCAAAATGTTTATTATTGCTTGACTAAATTCATTTGCAAAGTTATATATGTAAATTGAGTCATCTAAATCTAAATCAATTTTAATTTTATGTTCATTTAAAATAGTTTCAATTAATGAAATATTATTAAATATATTTTGACTTAAATTAAACAAAGAACGCTCTTTATTTTCTTTTAAAAAATCTTTAAAAACATCAATTGTATTAGATAAATGCTCTGTGGTTTCTGAGATTAATTTTAAAGCTTCAAATAGAGTTTCATCATTTAATGTATCTAATTCTTTTTTTAATTTAATACCTGATGAAGCAACAGAAATAATATTTAAAGGCTGTCTCCATTGATGAGCAATATTTCCTATCATTTCACCCATTGCTGCAAGTTTTGTTTGCTCTGCTAGTAATGCTTCTTTTCTTTTTAAATCATTTATGTTTACAATAGTTAATATCTTGAAGTTTTGAGATTTGATAGTAGTATTTTTAATATTTATTAGTGCGATAAAAATACTTTTATCTTCTCTTGTTATTGAAGTTTCAATAGGTTTAGTTTGTATTTTATTTAATATTTTTTTATCTAAATTTAGATAATCAATATCTTTTTGTAATAAAAAATCTTTTGATTTAAATTTAAATAAATCAAGAGCTATTTGATTACAATCAATTATTTTGTCATCTTTAAAAACAATTATAGCTTCCATTGTTGTATCGAATAAAAGTTTTAATTCTTCATTTCTTTCTTCTACTTCATCTTTCATTTCTTTTAATTTATAATTAATTTCACATAAAAGAGTAGTATCATAAATATAAACAATAACTAATTCATTTTCTAAATCATAAGGTGTTATAGTAACACTTTGTTGCATTTCATTAAAAACACTATCTGCAACTTTTGATAACTCAATATTTAATAAAAACTTACTAATTTGTGGAGTATAAAATGTTGAAGAGTTTAATTTTAAAGCCGTACTTATTTTTCTAATAAACTTTTTATCATCAATTTGAGGAAAAAAATCTTTTAAATTTCTATTTATAATATTTTTAGAATTAATCCCTGTTCTTATTTCAAGCCAACGATTCCAGAATTTTACTTCTAAATTTTTATCAATTAATATAATACCATTATCTACTGTATTACAAATTACATCAAATTTATTTGTATTTATAATCAAAGTTCATCCAATATTTTATTTAATTTTTCTTTTATGTATAAAATAGAGTTATCAGTAGTGAAAATAAAAAGTTCTCCATTTATATCCAAATCTTCAAATTTTAATTCAGTTGAAATAGTAATTACTTTTTTATATTTTGAAATAAATAAGTTTTTCAATTGATCAACTGAAGTTAGTTTTTTTATCATTGGAGCTGAAAATGAAACATTAGTATCAATATCTTCTGCTAATTTACTAATAGTTGAAGATGATAAAATATTTGTTATTTCTAATACTACATCTGCTATTTCTTCATCATTTACTTCATTTTCTTCAATTCCAAATTTATAAGCAATATTTTTTGCAGATTCTTTATTTATTACAAACATATTTTCACCACTTAAAATTCCATTTATTTGTTGTAAAGATACTATATGTTCAACTTCTAAATTTAATTCAGAAGATAAATAATCATTTAATTCATCAGCATTTATAATTTTTATATTCGGTATTGATAGTGTTGCAAAAGCATCAAGAATATCGCTTATTGCTGCTGTTGCACTTCCATAAGCAACATTCATTAATTCCTGTAAACAATCTTTTTCATCATCACTTAGAGTTATATCTGATATCATTAATTATCCAATTTATTAATTTTGTCAAGTATTTGATGCATTTTGAATACATCAATAGGCTTTTTAATAAAATTAAATGCTCCTAATTGTAATGCTTTATCCATTGAAAGTTTTTGAATATCTGCTGAAATAATTACAATTTTAGCATTTATATCAAACTCTTTTATTTTTTTTAAAGCTTCAAATCCATCCATTACAGGCATTGTCAAGTCAAGAAAAGCTATATTTGGTAATATTTGCTTATATAAGTCTAATGCTTCTTGACCATTTTGTGCTTCATAAATTTCTACATTTTCTTCTAGAATCTCAGTAAGTGTCTTTATAACCATCTTTCTAGCCATTTTAGAATCATCAGTAACTAAAATTTTCATTAATTATTTCCTTGTATACTGTCTTAACTTGATTTTATCTAAAAACTTATAAAAATTACTCTTTTTTAATAGGGAATATATTAATATAATATTTTAATATAAGGAAATAATTTTAGTGTTTTCTAAAGATGAATGGACTCAGCAAGAGTTTTTAAAAAATAAAGCTAAATTAGAACAAAAAGGTGTAAAAGTAGTTTTAGTAGATACTATTTTAAAGCCTATTGATAATATAGAAACGATGATTTATAATCCTCCTTTAATGGAACAATTTCCTGAAAATACAGTTTTTGTTTTCTATTGTGATACGGGTAAAACGACAAAAGAAAGACTTGAATATTATAAAAAGAAATTTCCAAAGTATAAATGTATAAGTTTAAAAGGAGGAAGAGGCTATTTCAGACCGAATCTTCGACTTAATGATAAATTGGATAAAAATGAATAAAAAAGAGTTTGAATATGTTATTGTTGGTGCGGGAATTGCTGGTTGTTCATTGGCATATTTTTTATCAAAGTATTCACAATCAGTATTACTAATTGATAAAAATGAAGATGTTGCATTTGGAGCAAGTGGAGCAGCTGGAGCATTTTTATCACCACTTTTGGGAAAAACTAATAAATTTAAAGATTTAGTTACAAAAGCATTGGTTTTTTCTACAAATATTTATAAAGAAAATTTTCCTCAATTAATAACAAATTGTGGAACTTGTAGGATTCCTAAAAATCAAGAAGATGAAGATAAATTTCAGACTTATATCCCATATATGGATTTTGAATATGAAAAATATGAAAATGGATATTTTTTTCAAATTGGAAGTGTAGTAAAATCCTATGAAATTTGTAAAAAATTGTCTCAAAAAATAGATAAACTTTTTGATTATGAGGTAATTAACATAGAAAAAAATAATCAATACTGGTTAATTAATAATGAAATAAAAACAAAAAAATTATTTTTAACAACAGGAGCAGATATTTCATTAATTGATGAAGAATATTTAGATTTAAGAGCTGTGTGGGGACAAAAAATTGATATTTCTACTTCTACAAATATTGAAATAAATTATCATAAAGAGTGTTCCCTTGCAAAATCAAGCAATGAAGGAATTACTTCAATTGGTGCTACTCATCATAGATTTGATGAAACTCAAATTAAAGGCAGTTATGATTTAAAATTAAAAAATATTAATAAAATAAATCATAATGAATATACTAAAAATATCATGGAAAATGATATTGATGAGCTTTTAAAAAAAGCTAATGATATAAAAAAATTAGAAGATGTAAAAGTTCTTGATATAAAAATAGGAGCTAGAGCTTCAAGTGTGGATTATTTTCCTATGGTAGGAAAATTGGTAGATTCAAAAAAGAGTTTTGAAAAATATCCACATCTAAAGAATGGTTTTCAAATAAAAAATGAGAATCTTGAATTAATCGATGATTTATATGTTTTAAATGGAGTAGGTGGAAGAGGATTTGTTTTATCTTTATATTTAGCAAATAAATTGGTAGAAAATATTTTTAATAATAAAGAATTAGAAGAAGAAATTACAAACTTTAGACTATTTAAAAGATGGGCTAAAAAACAAAAATAAAAAATTTAGGAAACAAAATGATAAAAAATAGTTTTAAAGTTGCATTTTTAGGGATAGTCGCTTTTGCGCTTTTGATGTATATGACAATACCTAATCATAAAAATAGCAACAATTTGAGCAAACAAAATGATACATCTTTAAATATAGATTATATTCCAAAATATGTTGATGTAATAGCTGCTAGTCCATATATAAAATCAGAAACCTTATTTCAAAAAGGTGTTGAAAAATATTTGATAGTTTTAAATCACGATAGTTTGGCATTATTTAAAGATTTATATAAATATAGTGATAAAAATATAGTTTTAATAGCAAATATTTCAAACACTCCATGGTTAATAAAACAATTAGCCGTAAATGGAAAATTAGAAGAGATGTATAAAGAATCTAAAATACAATTAATAAATGATTCAAATGGTGCATTTATAAATAGTTTAAGATTAAATGATAACACACAAAATAAATATTTTATTTACAAATTAAACACAGATGGAACAATAAATAAAATCAATGAAGCTTATGTGGAATTAAATATTTTAGAAAAAGGTGTTTCTGCTGAAAACCTAGAAAAAAGCTTAAAAGAGATAGCTAAATCATTTTAAATATGAAAGCAATCTTTTTTCTTTTATTTTTTCAGATATTTCTTAATTCTTCCGAAATTAACTACTTAAATGAGCTAAAAAAAATTAATTTATTTGAAAAAAAAGAGAATAAAAATCAAGCTATTCAAGATAATATTCTTAAAAATGAGCCAATTAGAAATATTACTTTGTATGAACAATTAGTTATTGAAGTAGATTCATCAAAAAATTATATGGTTTTAAAAGGAAAATTAAAAGATAAATTAAAAACAATCCAAACTTATGTGGTTTCTACTGGAAAAAAAGAGATAAAAAAGCCAACTGGAGAAGGGAATGTTACTTCAATAACCATAAATCCATTTTGGTATCCAACAGATGAGACAATAGAAGCTTTCAAAAAAAAGCATATAGATTTACCTAAAGTTGTTCCTCCGGGGCACAAATATAACTATATGGGAGCAGCAAAAATAACCCTTACTCACATTGTAGATGGTAAAAATACTTTTAGGATTCATGGAACAGTTGATGAAAAAACAATTGGAAGAAATGAATCAAGTGGATGTATAAGAATGAAAAATAGTGAAGTTGTACAATTAGCAACTTTATTAAACAAATTTATTGAAGAAAAAAATATAGAAAATATAAAAGTATTTCTCAAATAGTTGGAAAAATGTGGAAAAATGTCAATATTTGATAATAAAAAAAAATTCTTTTTTTATTTGAGTATATTTTTTTATTTATATGTAGTTATAATATTGGACTGGTTTTTTTTATAAAAACAAATTCAAAAATTGGGAGGGTATATGCCTATTACTTTAACTGATGATATCTATCAAACAAATCTCATTGTGATTGCAATTTTAATTGCAGTGGTTCTTTTCACTTTTAGAAGAGCAAAACATACAGATTTGTTTCCTGTTTCTGTTACTCAAGAATTAAAAGGATTAGGGATTTTAACAGTTGTTTTTGCACACTTTGCTTATATGCTAGTAACAAATGCTGATTTTCTTTTTCCTCTTTCTATAATTGCTGGAGTTGGTGTTGATTTATTTCTTTTCATGTCAGGATACGGTTTAACTGTAGGTATGTTAAAAAAGCCTCTTCCAGCTTTAGAATTTTATAAAAGAAGAGTAATTAAAATATTTATTCCTTTTTGGGTAGCAATAATTCTTATATTTGCAGCTAATGCAATTTTCTTAGATATTACTTATCCTATGTCTTATATGATAAGATCTTTACTTGGATGGTTCCCAACAGCTATCGGTTTTGATGATGTAAATTCACCATTTTGGTATATTACATGGATGATGATGTTTTATGCACTTTTTCCATTGGTATTTAGTTCAAAAAGACCTTGGCTAAGTGCGATTATTTTATCTGTAATTGCTACATTAATTGGAGTTTATAATCCTTTAGATATGGGAGATAACTGGCTTCATAGATTACACACAGTTGCGTTTTCTTTAGGAATTGTTTTTGCATGGTTATTATTTGAAACAAAAGATAAAGAGAATAAATTAGTTAAAACATTAAAACACTTTAGAAATGAAGCTAAAGTTATGCCTTTAGTTGTAATTGCTTTAATGTTAGTAGTTGTTGTTTATATGTCTTTACATACAACTTCAAGTTCTTGGCCAACTTTAACTGCAATTTTAGGACAAGGGTTCTTTGTTGATCAATTAACATCTTTAGTTATTATGTTTGCATTTATTGTGATTTTTTCTCTTAAAAAATTTGATAATAAATTCTTTGCAATATATGGACTTTATTCATTTGAAGTATACTTGATTCATTGGCCATTAATCGGAAGATATGATATTTTCTTTGATATTTTACCTGCATGGGCAGCTGTAGTTGCTTGGATAATTTCATTTATTTTAATAAGCTGGTTATTACAAAAAATCACTACACCTCTTGGTGCATTAGTAGACAAATTATTAGCTCCAAAAAATTAAAAAAATTGATTTCAAGTGCAAAAATTGCACTTGAATACTTCTTTCCAAAAAACTATCAAATTCTTAATATTGTTAAATTAATTTGTGTCTCAAACCGTAATTTAATTATAGTTTTAGTAAAATGTATACTTATTTTTAGAACACGGAGAATTATCATGAAAATGACTGGCGCAAAAATGGTTGTAGAATCATTACATCAAGAAGGGGTTGAAGTAGTATTTGGATACCCTGGAGGCGCTATTATGAACGTCTATGATGAAATATATAAACAAAACTATTTTCAACACATTCTAAATAGACATGAACAAGCTTCAATTATTGCAGCAGAAGGATATGCAAGAGCTACTGGTAAAGTTGGAGTTTCAATTGTAACAAGTGGACCTGGATTTACAAATGCAGTAACTGGATTAGCAGATGCTTATATGGATTCAATTCCATTGGTTGTTATTTCAGGGCAAGTTCCAACAACTATTATTGGTTCTGATGGATTTCAAGAAATAGATGCAGTTGGTATTTCAAGACCTTGTACAAAACACAATTATTCAGTTAACACAATTGACGATTTACCACGAATTATCAAAGAAGCGTTCCACATAGCAAGTACTGGAAGACCAGGACCTGTGCATGTTGATATTCCAAAAGATATTACAGCACAAGTTGCAGAGTTTATTTATCCAACAGAGATAAATTTACCAACATACAAACCAACTGTTAATTACAATAAAAAGCAGTTAAAAAGAGCAATGGAAGCAATTGCAAGTGCTAAGAAACCATTGCTTTACGTTGGTGGTGGAGCAATTTTATCAAATTGTGCATTTGAAATTAGAGAGTTAGCTAAAAAGTTAAATATTCCAGTAGTTGAAACATTAATGGCAAGAGGTGTAATGGGTGATTCAAATCCATTATTCTTCGGAATGCTAGGAATGCATGGAGAATTTGCAGCAAATATGGCTACACATGAAACAGATTTACTAATCTCTTTGGGTGCTAGATTTGATGATAGGGTAACTGGAAGACTTGATGAA
>CAZDFZ010000073.1:0-7985 GCA_964504855.1 uncultured Aliarcobacter sp. | reverse complement strand
GAACCCTCGGTACCGTTGCCAGTACGTCTCCTTAGCAGGGAGGTGGTTTCAGCCAGCTCACCCAACTGTCCGCTGTTTTCCTTAATTTCAAGTTCTTAAAATCAGGATGGAAATTATAATACTAGATCACTTAAAACATACTTAAATATAAAAAAGTTTTAAATATTTTGTAATATTTTTTCAACTACCTCTTTTGGATTATCTGCTTTATAAATTGGTCTTCCTACAACAATGAAATCTACCAAGTTTTCTTTTGCAAATGGAATATCAGCAACTCTCTTTTGATCGCCACTATCTTCACCAAAAGGTCTAATTCCAGGACACAATGTGATAAATTCACATGAAGTATTATTTTTTATATCTAAACTTTCAAAAGCTGAACACACTACCCCATCGATTCCTGAAGCATAAGTATCTTTTGCAAATTGTGTTGCTTTTGTATTTATATCTTCATTATAAATTGCTTTGAAACTTTCGTTATCAAAAGATGTTAGTGCAGTTACTGCCAAAACTAAAGGCTTATTTGGTATATCTTTTATTCTATCCATCACAGTTTTCATAGCTTCGACACCTGAACTTGCATGAACATTGAACATATCTACAAGTCCAAAGTTTGCAATTTCTTCTGCTGCATCTGCCATCGTATTTGGAATATCATAAAGCTTTAAATCTAGAAATATTTTAAAATTTGGATTAATAGCTTTTAAATCTTCTAAAAATTTCTTCCCATCTCTTATCTAACTTCTTAATCCAACTTTTAACCAAACATCAAAATCTTTTATCTGTCTTACTAATTCTAAAGTCTCTTCAGCACTAGACAAATCTAAAGATACACATAATTTCATAGCATTACTCATAACTTAAGCCTTTACGATTTTATCAAGTAAACCATTTACAAATTTTGGAGCGCCATCACTTGCTAATTTTTTTGATAGTTCGATTGCTTCATTTATTACTATTGCTTTTTGTAAATCTTCAAATAAGATTTCATAAATTGCAAGTCTTAATATTGATTTTTCAACAGAACCTATATCTTCTAAAGTTCCTTGAGTGATATGTCCTTTAATTTCGGCGTCAATTTTTTCTAAATTTGCAATTGTTCCATTAAAAAGTTTTAATGCAAAATCTTTTTGTTGATTTCTTATTTTTTTCTCTTCAAAAATTTCATCAACAAATTTAGAAATACCTTCATTACCTAAATCATAAGCATATAATAAACCAATTACAGACTCTCTAGCTTGTGTTCTAGTTGCCAAAATTATTTCTCCATTTCACTATATAAATCTAGCATTTCAATAATTGTAACCATAGCTTCAGCACCTTTGTTTCCAACTTTTGAACCTGCTCTTTCAATCGCTTGCTCTATTGTATCTGTTGTTAATACACCATTAGATACAGGTTTTCCATATTTTAAACCAACCGTTGCAATTCCTTTTGTAGCTTCTGCTGAGATGTAATCAAAATGTGGTGTCGCACCTCTGATAACTGCACCAACACAACAAATTGCATCATATTTACCACTTGAAAGTGCTTTTTCTAAAGCAAAAGGAATTTCAAAAGCACCTGGAACTAATATTAAATCTAAATTTTCTTCATTTCCACCATGTCTTTTAAATGCATCTTTTGCACCTTCAACTAATCTATCTGTAATAATATGATTAAATCTTCCATTTATAATTGCAACTTTTTCATTGCCTTTTAATCTTAAAATACCTTCTATAATTTTCATTTAATTCTCCAAAAATTTGTAGTGTAAGGATTAATTATATCCTAAAGCCTCTTTTATTGCAAAAATATCTGCAACCGTTTTATACATATCTTCAATTTTTAACATATTTGGTCCATCACTTTTTGCTACACTTGGGTCAATATGCGTTTCAAAGAAAAACCCATCAACACCAACAGCAGCAGCAGCTTTTGCCATATATGGAACAAAAGCAGAGTTTCCACCTGTTGTTCCACCAGTACTTGGAATTTGTACCGAGTGTGTTGCATCAAAAATAACAGGAGCATATTGTTTTAATAAAATTAAATTTCTCATATCAACAACTAAAGCCCCATAACCAAAAGTATTTCCTCTTTCGCAAAGCCAAACACCAGCATTTTGTGAATTTTCATAACTTACTTCTGTTATTCCTCTCGTATTTAATATCTTTTCAACTGGGTGTTTCATAGCATCAGCTGCTAAGAACTGACCTTTTTTGATATTTATAATAGCTGGCGTTTTTGCAGCAGCAACTAATAAATCTGTTTGTCTACATAAAAATGCAGGAATTTGTAAAATATCTATTACTTCTCCAGCTGGTGCAGCTTGATATGATTCATGAATATCAGTTACAACTCTATATCCAAATTGTTCTTTTATCTCTTGAAATATTTTTAGTCCTTCATCAAGTCCTGGACCTCTAAATGAACTTATACTTGTTCTATTAGCTTTATCAAAAGAAGCTTTAAAATAAAAATCAACTCTTTTATCTTCACTCAATGGTTTTAATTTTTCAGCTATTCTCATAACCGTATCTCTATCTTCTAATACACATGGTCCTGTTAAAATTTTCATTTACTTCCTTTTAAAAATTGTTTGTTTTTCTTTACCTGTTAATGCATAATAAAATTCATAAGTATTTTGACAAATATATTCTATATCATTTTTTGCATGACTATCACACGCAAATAAAATTTTATCACCTATTTTTATTTCTATTTCCCATGAAGGAAGAAGAATTATATCATCTTCTCTTTGAAGTAACAAAGGAACAATATTATTTTTTTCTTTAAAATTAGTAAGTGATGTACGTAAAATATCCAAAAATAATTTATCATCATTCAATAAATATTTATAAATTACTGGAGCAAAAGATTCTTCTATTTGAAATTCCAATAATAGAGGATTATCATCTATTTCTTTCACTAATCTATCTATAAGTTTTGAAGTCCATAAATTATCTTTTTTTATAGTTTGAACTAAAAATTTATCACTTAAAGGATTTATCAAAGCATTAGTGATTTTATTTACTAAAATTTTTGAGGGTGTAAAGATATGGTCAATATTTGCACTTTTAAATAAAAAATCATCAACAATATCATTCTCTCTTACTATTGTTACAATATTTGGATTTAATTTTTTTGCAGTTGCTAAAATAGCTAAATTTATAGTATCGTCGTTAGTTGCAGCCACAATTGCTACAGCCTCATTTATTCCAACATTTAATAAAACTTCTTTATCATCAGCATCACCAAAAACTAAATTTGAAATCTCATTTTTAGTAAATTCAATATCTTTATTTTTATTAATTTCAATTAATTTTACATCAATATTGTTTTCATTCAATTTTTCATAAATCTTTTTTCCCATTCTTCCATATCCGCAAATGATATATAATCCTTTTGGAAAAACTGGTAAACTAGAATTTAAATTGCCTAATTTATAAAGCCATTTTTCAAGCTTAAATGTATTTGGAGATACTAATGCCATATTTATTTCTGAAGAAATTATCGAAAATGGATTAACAATTATTTGTGCATCTAAATCTTTTAAGTTTTCTATATGATTTTGTGTTGTTGATTTAACTGCAACTTTTACATTTTTATTTAAAGCCTTTGAAATCAAAGTAATTTTCAAATTTAAAGCATCTTCTTCAAATAATGATACTATTGCTTTACAATTTTTTTTAGTTATTCCTGCTGCTTCTAAAACTTTTACAGAATAATCTTCACTATGTAAAACAGGTACGGTGGGAGTAAAATTTTCAAGTATTAAATCATTTATTTTAAGTTTATCTCTTTCTATTACAACTGTTCTAATACCTTGTTCTAAAGCTTTTATAATTATTTTTCTAGTGATTTGGTTATATCCAAGAACAATAATAAATTTTTCATTTAAATTCTTTATTTGTCTTAAAAATCTAGATTTTTCAACTTCTTGAATAAAAAGCTTATCTTGAAGTAAAGAAACCAATGAACCAATCCCATAAAACCAACCAAGAACTGTTAAATATATTGTAAATGTTACCCAAATTCTTTGTGGATATGTATAAGCATAAGGAATTTCTCCAAATCCAATTGTAGTCGCTGTATATGAAACAAAATAAAAAGCATCAAATATTGACATCTTATATGGATTACCATTTGTGTCAACACCTTCAATTAAAACTAATCCAACAATAGCAATAGTATAAGTTATAATTATTACTAAAAATGGCATCCGCATTTTTTGTAAAATTATAAATAAAGAGTTATTTCTCAAATTATTTGCCTATTCTATTATCTTTTTGATTTGATTGTATCCGCAACATACAATATAACAGAAGTAATATTAGCTAATAATGCTCCACCTGATAATGATACGATAACACCCATTGTTTCTTGATCAATTACAGCAATTGTATACGTACTCACTGTCCAAATAGTTGCTGCGGTGATTAGCTGAATATCTGCAACTAATGATGTTGCAAGTAAAACAGAACCTAATTGCGTTTTATCTCCAAGCTTTAATACCGTTGCAATTAAATTTACAATGATTGCAGCAAATAATTCAAATTTAGTATGACTTTCAATTGAATGCATATCTCCATAAAAAAATCCAAAATTTAGTGTCATTGCTAGAATTATAAAAAATCCTGAAATTACCTTATCTAAATTCATTCTGTTACTCTCCTTTATTTTTACCTAAATCTAATTTTCTTCTAAATACATCATCAATATTATCATGAACTTTTGAATTCTTATCAATAAAAAGTAGTTTACTTTTATCTAACTGATTTATATTCTTTAATCCCATTATAGCTAATAAACCTTTTACATTTTTTAGAAGATTTTTATGATAATTTGCAACATAGTTTGCATGTTTCAAAACAAAATATTTTCTTCGCTTAGATTTATTTTGTGTTGCAAGACCTACAGGACAATCTCTACCTGTAGTTCCTGAACAATATCTTGCTCGAATACATCCAGCACTCATCATAAATCCACGTGCAATTTGCAAAAAATCTGCACCTAAACTTTTTACAATAACTATATCATCTGGCGTTAATATTTTTCCTGATGCAATAATCTTTATTTTGTCTCTAATTTCATATTTAGTCAAAACTTTATTTACTAAATAGACTGAATCTTTTATATTAAGTCCCACTCTTTCCATCATTTCAAGAGGAGCAGTTGCACTTCCTCCACTCCCTGAATCTAAAGTTATAAAATCTGGATAAGCAGTTATTCCTAATTCTATTCTTCTTTTTATCTCTTTTGCATATGGTTCGATATTTTCATTATCTGAAATTACTATTTTTATCCCAACAGGTTTTTGAGATAATTCCTGAAGTTTTCCAACAAAATCAAACAGTTCATCAATAGAATTTGCAAAAGGAAATCTATTTGGAGAAAACAAATCCTTATAAGCCTCAACATTTCTATAATATGCAATTGCAGGTGTCACTTTATGTCCTGTTAATTTTCCACCTGTTTGTTTTGCACCTTGTGCAATTTTTATCTCTGTCATTTGACAGAAACTCATTACTTTTTGATATCTTTGAGAATCAAATTTTCCATTTTTGTCCCTAGCACCATAAAGCCCTGAACTAATTTGAAAAATAATATCAGGCATATCAGAAGGTACATTTTTTGGAAATAATTCTAAAGGACTATCCCAATTTGGTCTATAAAATTGTTCTTTTTCTTTATCTAAAATATAAGTTTCTGATTCTAAATCATTTTTAAAAACCAATTTTCTATAAACTTCAGTCGCCATTACATCATTAAAAAAAAATCTAGTTAACTTTCTTATCTTCTTTTGAAAACTATTTCCTTTAACTATTTTCATATAAAATTCATCATAGTTTTTGTGAGTTGTAAAAAAGTTAGATGTTAAACCACCTTCACCTGAATTTATAGGAAAAGTACCAATAAACGCACCTTGAACAAAAGCTCTTGTACCCTCAGGAGAAATAGAACCATCGCTCATTGCAGATCTTGCAATTATACTTTTTGAAGTAAATGGTTTAGCTCTTTTCTCTCCAAAAGTTACAGAAAAATCATTCTCAACTTCATCCTCATTTAAAACAATATTCACATGCTTTATCATAAACTTTGGTTTGCTTAATGGCTGAGCTGGAGAAAATGAAGCATAATTAGGTAGATCTCTTGCAGCTTTATAAACCCAGTCTAATTTATCTTTTGATTCATAAAATTTTTCATCACCAAAATATTGTCTAAAAGGTTCTCTTACTTCTTCAAATAGATATCTTAATCTTCCTATGATTGGATAATTTACTAATAATTGATGTTCTCTTTGTACATACTTATCATGAACATACCAAGCAATCATTACTAAAAAAAATCCTAACCAAAAATAATCCCACAAATCTAAATTCATTATCATCCTTTTTTATCTGAGACTAAAATTCCACTTATTACTATCAAAATTATACCTAAAACTATTGATGCAGAAGGAAAAGAATCCCCTAAAACAATTCCTAAAAATATAGAAAAAACAATATTACTATATGAAATAGTACCAATAATTCCTGCTTTCGCAAAAGTATAAGCTTTTGTCATATATATTTGTGCATAGGTTGAAAAGAATCCTAACAATAAAATATATATCCAATTTTCAGGTTTTGGAATAGTAAAAGTTCCTAGCATAAAATCTAAGTTTGGGTTTGAATAAAAACTCCCAATTATCATAAGAATTATAGGTCCAATTGTTCCTATTGTCATAAATGATAAAACAATAGCTCTTGTATCATAAAATTTTCTTAATTCTCTAACAGATGTATAAGCAAGGGCTGCTCCAACACCTGAAAAAATTCCTAAATAATCACTTTTTTGTAAACTACTTCCATCAAATTCTGTAATGAATATTATTCCAATAAATCCTATAAAAACTCCTACCCATCCCTTAAAACCTAATTTTTCTTTTAAAAATATATAAGCAAGAACCGCTGTAAAAATAGTAGAAGTTTTAGAAAAAGTCATAGCTTCACCAAGAGAGATTATTGAAATATTATAAAAGAAAAAAAGTAATGCAACAAATCCAGCAACTCCTCTAAAAATTAACAACCAGAATTTTCCTCCAAGTTGTTTTAATGGTGATTTATAAATAGATATTAATATAAAAAATACACCAAAAACATTTCTAAAAAATACAACTTCAACCGAACTCATTGAATCAGTAAGTTCTTTGGCAGCAGCTCCCATAAACGCAAATAATAAAGATGCAAGAAGCATATATTTAATACCTTTGCTCACTTGATTTTCCATTAAATTTCCTCATTTTGAAGATGAATTGTATTTATAAACCTATTAAAGCTAGATTATTGTTATTTTTTATCTTAAAGCTAATTTTAGGTATCATATTAACAATATATAAAGAGTTTATAGGGGAAACATGGAATACTTAAAAATTATTGGGGGAAGAAATATTTCTGGAAGCGTTGAAATATCAGGTGCTAAAAATGCTGCACTACCTTTAATTGCTTGTACTATTTTAGGGAACAATGACATAATAATTGGAAATTTACCAAATGTAGTTGATATTAATACTTTTTTAAAATTAATTAAAAAACTAGGTAGTAGTTTTGAAAAAGATAATAATACTGTAAAAATAAATACAGCAACCATTAACAATACAACAGCAACTTATGATATTGTAAAAACAATGAGAGCTTCAATTTTAGTTTTAGGTCCATTACTTGCTAGATTTGGAGTTTGTGAAGTTTCCCTTCCAGGTGGTTGTGCAATTGGTCAAAGACCTGTTGATTTACATCTAAAAGCAATGGAGCAAATGGGTGCAAAAATAGAAATTTTACATGGATATATAAGAGCTACTGCACCAAATGGTTTAAAAGGTGCAAAAATAGTATTTGATAAAGTAACAGTTGGTGGAACTGAAAATACAGTTATGGCTGCTTCTTTAGCTTCAGGTGTAACAACAATAATAAATGCTGCTAAAGAGCCTGAAATAGTTCAACTTTGTGAAGTAATTGCAAGTG